>JBCDIR010000108.1:0-7271 GCA_038748735.1 Bacteroidota bacterium
AAATATCTCTGGCGCTCAGCGGAGCGGATCACTTACTGGGCCGGCTGCGTACTAACGGACGCGAAAATCTTTTGGTAAAACTCAAAACCTTCTTGCGTCAGGCCGTTACCGTATTTGTACGTACCATCTTCCAGCCACAAGTAGTACAAACATTCGTTACCGAAAAAGAGGTCGGCCTCCGCTTCGTTTTTACCGTCTACTTGAAAGAAGACGCGCCCGATGGCTTGGCACGTACTCAGCGCCGTAGCGGGGTTCGTCGCCACGCCGGCTAGCGTAGAACGAATAGCGTTCTGTTCCTTTTGACTCATCGAAAAGTTAGTACCGTAAAAGATGAAGTCGACGTAGTCACAGTTGTCGTAGAGGTAACGCATTTTTTCCTGCGTGATGCTAGGATAAGGCGTCTCAACAACGGCGGGTGTAACGGGTGCTACCGGGGTGGATTCCGTGGTTTCCGCCGCTTCCGTAGTGGTAGCACTGGCGGAATTGTTGTCCGATTGGCACTGAAAAAGTAAGCCCGCAAGCACTAATAGTAAGACGGAAACGGAACGAAGAAGCATAATTCCTACGATTTTGAGCAAAGGTATTTATCCCTAAGCGATTGTGAGCTACGAAAGCAGGTAATTTTGCGGTCTACCCCCGCATCTTCTTCAACAAAGCCTCAAAATCAACGTCCATGGCCACTTCATCCAGGTCGGGAATGACGTCACTGCGACTCCCGCCACCGGGTAGGCCAGTGCTAAAGCCACCACCCAGACTCGGAAATTGCTTGACGACCTGCAACGCAATATTTTTAAGTAGGTCGCCGCAACGGGAGGACAACTCACGCAGTTCGCTAAGGACGCCCTGCAGCTCGCGGCTCTTGTGCGTCAGATGGCGCTCGGCGTACAGCCAAAGAATCGCTTTTACGTAAGGCTTATTGCTGTGCGAGAGGACGGGGACGCGCTTGCCGTGCTGTGGTAGGTAAGCGTTTTGTAGCGCTTGCCGCAACAACTGAAAACCACGCTCAACCACCTGACCATTCACTGCCGGACGGTGGCGCAATAAGGATTCTTTGTAACCGATCTTGTACAAAGCGGGTAGGTCAGCTTGGAATAGTTGTAACTGCACGGGAGACAATTTAGCAGCGTATGCGTTCCAGGCTTGCCCAAACAAATCCTTGGAACGGATTACGTACTCCGGCTCGTCCGTGCGATCGGGCCGTTGGTCGTTTGCTGTGTAGCCGTCTAGGTCCGACACCCCAAACAGGGACATCAATAATTTAATACGAATCATAGGTTACGGTCTTTTGCTTCTTAAAATTACGAAAATTTCTGCTAAAAATCAATAAAAAAGTTACAAAAAATAAAAATGTAATTTTTTTGATTACAAATAAATACGAATACATAAAGTACAGGGGTCACGCCCCAACGGAGGAAGTTGGAAAATAAGAGTAGCTCACATGGCTTTTCCTTGATTTTCACGCAAGCGAAAACCGGAGACAAATCATGTTCCTTTTGAAGTATTTAACTGGGTAGGTACCGCTGTCTGGATGAGTCTAATTCAGTCACAATCCATCCTAAAAACTAACTCAAAAAACGCCCAATGGCCCGAGCCAACTGTTGAGACAAACGCGACCCTTTCAACTCCGACTGTACGTCCGTGTTGGCGCGGGCGCGCTCGAGTAGCTGCTTTTTGTCTTCTTGTGGCAAAGACAGGAAATTGAGTAAGTTGCGCTTGGGATTGTCTTTGGCCAATTCAAATTCAAGGTCTGTAAACTGGCGTCCAGTTAGGCTTTCGAGGGCATCCTTGTCCTCGAAGAAAACCGCTTCTATTTCTGGCCGTTGGATGAGTAGCGCGAAACGCTCATCGTCCTTATCCCGGCGCATGTACTCACAGATGAGGTCTTCCTTTTCTTCGACGTCGCGGGGGTCGTTCACGTCGGCATCTACTACCAAAATCGTATTAGATTGGTGCCGCGCTGTAAGGATGGAAGCGGTGAGGGACAAAGCCGAAGATAAGCCACCCGCGGAAATGACTTCTACCTGATCTTGGTACTGCTCGGGCAATACCATCTCTACGAGTTCTTTGTCGAACTCATATTCGGTAATGATGTACAAGCCATTTAAATTATTCATCGGCTAAACGGTTGTCCAAATGAAAATCGGGTCGACCCACGAGTACGCATTTTTTGTACTTGAGGCTTAGTCCTTTACAAAAGTAACGATTTCTCAACGAAAAGTCAATATCTGATGGTTCCCACAGCAAGATTGTTTGCGGCGCCAGGTGCTGCGCTACGATCTGGGCGGGTATGGTATAGCCCGCCATGCTGAAAAACGCACCGATTACGTTACTGGGCCGCGTCATCAGTCGACTCCGCAGCTTAGCGATGGGGTCAAAGTTGACGGCCCGCGAGACGTCTTTGCACTCCATCAGCACCGTGAAGTTATTCCAGAACACTACCCCGTCGATCTGTTCCACGATCTCGTTTTGTCGGTATACCTCAAAGGGGTAAACCACCTCCGCCTCCTCCAACTCGAAGCCGCGCAGCAGAAAATACTCCAACGCGCGCCCGGGCGGCCATTCCGGCTGCGTTTTCCGCTGCCGAATCTGATGCCACAACTGTCGCAGTTCCTTCCAGCCCATCTGCTGGATACGTTCGTAGTAGGGGTTTTTCTTGGCCAAAGTTAAATTGCTAGTTCAGCAGGTAATGTACGTAATTCCCCAGAATTGGATAGCTACTAGTTAGCCATGAGTGCATTTCAAAATAGCGCATTGTCCAAAGAAATCGGTTTGCTAAACTTCCAAAAGTTACCTAGAGATGCCACGCTGAATTGTCATTTTTCCAGCCTTGGGCATCATATTGTTAGGTAGTCTACCATAGTTTTCTTTTTTTTGTTCAGGCAATGAAAGTCAAGATAGCTAGTTGGGGCTTACCCTTCGCCGAGCTACGGGTCGTTACCTACCAGCCGGTGACACAGCAGGCGGGCGTTACGCAGCTCGCTGCCTACCTGACTGCGTCTAGCAGGCAGGTTCGCCCTGCTTGCCGAGCACGGTACGGCGCAGGCAGGTCGGCCCCCGAATCTGATTCGGGGTCCCGCGCCAAAGGCGCGGCTGCTCCATATCACTTGTCCGACATTAGCCCGCAGCTATCCTTAAACGGTTAGTATTTCTACCCCAAAAAAGCCCACCAAACGCAACCTGCCATGTCCTTACATCGCCTAGCTATACTACTGCTGTTAGCCACGACAATCTACAACTGTTCCTCCAGCGACGCCCGGCTCCCCGAACGTCCCCATACCCCCTGGGTGTTCCGCTCCGTACTGGACGAAACGCCGCGCATGCTCACCGTCGCGCTACACGATAACCTCTGGGCCACTTACAGCACCCAGACGGGAATTCTACGCAAAGCCTGGTGCGGTAGCGTCAACTTCGACGGCGCCGTTTTCACCACCGTCCACGGCCCGCAGCCCAGCTCCCTCGGCGATAGCTGGATCGAGTCCGACGCGGAGGCACAATGGCAAGTGACCGACGCAGCGGGCAAGGCCGTAGCGGCCGATTATCAGTACCGTGGCCACCACATCCGCGACGGACAAGTGTGGATCAAATCCACCCTAACCCTCCCCAACGGCCACGTGATGGAGCTGGAAGAACGCCCCGAATACACCACTAACGATTTTGGGCAAACGGGGCTGGCCCGTACCTTCCGCACGGCTAACGTACCCGAAGGCGTGCAAATTCACCTGCCGCTGGCCTACCAAAGTTTACCCGCCAACCGCAATTTCACCACCGACGGTGACTTAACGACCAGCGCCGAAGCAGCTGCGGACCCGGACGAAACACTGCGGGGTGTTTTGACCTTACGCAACAACACGGATACCGAAGCCAACGCCCTCTTTACGGAACGCCCTACCATCGCCAACCTTAACAAAGTAGTCGGAGCCGAGGAAGAGGAACGCCGCCCGCTGGGCTACCGCCTCATTGCCCGCAGCGACTGCCGTTCTTGCCACAATACCTACCTACAAACCATCGGCCCGTCTTACGTAGACGTCGCCCGCCGCTACGAAAATACGGAGGCCAATCTCGCTATGCTGACCACCAAAGTGCTCAAAGGCGGAGCCGGTAGCTGGGGCGAAGCTGCCATGACCGCCCACCCCGATCTGCCACCCGCGCAGGCCCGCGCCATGGTCAGCTACATCATGGACCTCGACAAAGAAGAAGAGGCCGCCCTGGCCGCCATCACCACTGACGAAGGCATCGACGTCTCCGCCGCGCAACCTGCTGCGGAAGTCGACCGAGGGGAGTTCCTGCCGGGCGGTATCGTTAAAGCGTGGGAAATCAGCAACCGCGTCAGTAGTGTGGAACAAATTCCGTTTCGGACCGAGCCGCTCTTCTCCGGTATCCTGCCGGAAATCAACTTTTACGCGGCGGACTTTGGTGTGCTAGAGGAGAATTTTGCGCTGGAAGTGACGGGCTACCTGCGCATTCCCAAAACCAGCAATTATACCTTCCGCCTCACCAGCGACGACGGCTCGCGGATGTACATTGATAACCAAGTGGTCATCGACAATGACAGCTTCCACGGCGATATTGCTATCGATGGTGAAGTCGTACTAGCAGAAGGATTTCACCCCGTGCGTATCCTGTTCTTTCAGGGCTTGGGCGGGCGAACCTTCCGCTTGGCGTGGCGCTCGTTCGACGCAAAAGGCTTTGAAATCGTACCCAATTCCGTACTCATGCACCGTCGGCAAAATCAGCCCGAGGTGGTCAGCAACACCCTCTCCAAAGACGCGACGATCCCCGGCGACGGTAGTGCCCTGACGCAAGTACACCCCAGCTACGATTTGAGTCAAGCCCGACCCGACGGCTTCTCGCCCAAAGTCGGTGGCATGGACTTTTTGTCCGATGGCCGTATGGTGGTTAGCACCTGGGATGCGGAGGGCAGTGTCTACCTCATCGACGGCGCGATGACGGGCGACCCCAGCCAAATGAGCTACGAACGCATCGCCGTGGGCTTGGCCGAACCCCTGGGCTTAAAAGTAGTAGACGACGAGATCTACGTTTTACAAAAACAAGAACTCACCCACCTCATTGACCATGATGGCGACGGGCAAATTGACGAATACCGCACCGTAAGCAACGACTGGAAAGTGTCCGCTAATTTTCACGAATTCGCCTTCGGTTTGAGTTATAAAGAACCGTACTTCTACGCCGCTCTCGCCATTGGTATCATGCCGGGCGGGGCGAGTGCCAAAAACCAACCTTCGGACCGCGGCAAAGCCATCCGCATCCACCGGGAAACGGGCGAAATGGAGATCATCGCCGAGGGGCTACGGACCCCCAACGGCGTCGGTATTGGCGTAGATAACGAAGTCTTCATTGCCGATAACCAGGGCGACTGGTTGCCCTCTTGCAAGATCATGCACGTTGAAAAAGGCGACTTCTTCGGCTCGCGGGCGGTGGACTCGGCCCGGGTAGCCCAACTGGAAGAGAAGCCGCCCGTCGTCTGGCTACCGCAGGACGAGATCGGTAATTCACCGGGTACGCCCAGTTACCTCAACGACGGTCCTTACCGGGGGCAAATGATTCACGGCGAGGTGACCCACGGTGGCGTAAAACGCGTTTTTGTCGAAAAAGTGGCCGGCGAATACCAGGGCGCGGTCTTCCGCTTCATCCAGGGTTTGGAAGCGGGCGTCAACCGCCTCGTTTGGGGACCAGACGGCGCGCTCTACGTGGGCGGCATTGGCTCGACGGGCAACTGGCAGCACAGCGGTAAGCTGTGGTACGGCCTACAACGCTTGGCCTACAACGAACAATCCACCTTCGAGATGCTGGCCGTATGTGCCAAGAGCAATGGCGTCGAAATTGAGTTCACCGAACCCCTCGACCCTAATTTTGGTAACCGTTTAGAAGAATACACCGTACGCCAGTGGTACTACTTACCCACGCACGATTACGGTGGCCCTAAGTTGGATGATCGCCGCTTGGCGGTGCAGTCCGTACACCTATCCGCAGATCGCAAAAAGGTATTTTTGGAACTAGACGGGATGCAAGCAGGACACGTCATTTACGTCCGCCTCCCCAACCACTGGACCAGTACCAACAACCACACCATCTGGACGACGGAGGCGTGGTACACGCTCAACAACATTCCTGCTGGACAACCTGGCTTTAATCGCCCCGCCCCCGCGCCACCGGCCCCCAACCAACTAACGGCGGCAGAAAAGCAAGCGGGTTGGCAACTACTCTTCAACGGTAAGGACATGGCTGGCTGGCACAATTTCGGCAAGACCACCGTCGGCTCGAGTTGGATCGTGCAAGACGGCACAATGATGCTCGACGTAACGGCCCGCGACGACGGCGGCTGGCAAGCCAAAGATGGTGGCGACATCGTTACCGATCAGGAATACGAAAACTTTGAGTTAGAACTCGAATGGAAGCTCGCGCCCTGCGGCAACAGCGGTATCATGTTCAACGTCGTCGAGTCGGACCAGTACCAGTATCCCTGGCAAACGGGACCGGAAATGCAAATCCTCGACAATACCTGTCACCCCGACGGCACCATCGAAAAGCACCGCGCGGGCGACCTCTACGACCTCATCACGGCCACGCCCCTAACCGTACGCCCTGCTGGCGAGTGGAACCGCGTACGCATCCGCATGGAGGACGGCGCGCTGGAACAATGGCTGAACGGCCGCCTAGTGGTCCAGACGCAGTTGTTTGACAAGCGGTGGGATAAGCTGATTGCGGGTAGTAAATTCCGCGCAATGGAAGGTTTCGGACAATCCCGCAAAGGCCGTATCTCCTTGCAGGACCACGGTGATCGCATCTGGTTCCGCAATATCAAAATCCGCACCATTTGACGTACTATGAAAAAACCATCCTCATCATCGGCGGCGGCCTCGCGGGCCTGACGGCCGCGCTCGACTTGCGCCAAGCTGGTTATGCGGTGACGGTCCTAGAGAAAGGAGAACTGCCGCGTCACAAAGTCTGCGGGGAGTACATCTCCAACGAAGTCTTGCCGTACTTGCAGCGTTTGGGCGTCGATCCTTTTGCGTTCGGAGCTACGCGAATGGAGCGGATGGAACTGAGTACGGAGCAGGGAAAACGGGTGAGTAGTCCGTTGCCCCTAGGCGGCTTCGGCATCAGTCGGCACTGCCTGGACGGACAGCTGAAAACACAACTACTACAAGCGGGCGGGCTAGTCATACAGGACGAGGTGCGCAGGATAGAGCGGGCGGGAGAAGTATTCACCTTAACTACGCAAAGCGGAGAGACGCACCAAGCAACTGTCG
>JBCDIR010000109.1:0-7257 GCA_038748735.1 Bacteroidota bacterium
CCTCTACGCTAGCACGCTACCGCTGGTGATTTATGCGCTTATGGGTACTTCGCGGCAATTGGCCGTAGGGCCAGCGGCAATGGTATCACTCCTCACGGCGGCGAGCATCGGTACTTTGGCGGAAGCCGGAACGGAAACTTACCTAGCGTTGGCGGTAGCGCTAGCACTCTTAGTAGGGCTGATTCAATTTGTGCTGGGCGTAGCTCGATTAGGTTTTCTGGTCAACTTTTTGTCTACGCCCGTCATTAGCGGTTTTACATCGGCGGCGGCGCTCATTATTGGTACGAGTCAACTCCAACATTTGCTGGGTATCGACTTGCCGCATAGCCGGCGGATCGGCCAGTTGCTCTGGCAAAGTATTCAGCAAATAGAACAAATTCACGGCCTCACCCTCGGTTTGGGGCTACTGGGCATTCTGCTCCTCACAGGTATCAAGCGGCTGCGGTGGGGAGTACCGGGACCGCTACTCGTCGTCGTACTTGGCATCGGGGCGGTCTGGGTATTCGGACTGGAAAGTACGGGCGTGCAAGTGGTGGGCGCAGTGCCAAGTGGTCTACCGACCCTGAGTCTACCGACTTGGGATTTTGCTTTGTTCAAAACGCTATTCCCAATGGCGCTAGCGATCGCGCTGGTGAGTTTTCTGGAGAGCAACGCTATCGCTAAATCGGTGCAAGCCAAACATAAAAATTACCGCATAGCCCCCAACCAAGAATTGATTGCGCTGGGGTTGGCCAATGTTGGTAGCGCCCTGGTACAGGCTTTCCCCATCACGGGCGGACTATCGCGCACGGCGGTCAACGACCAAGCGGGTGCCCGTACGGGAATGGCGTCCATCATCAGCGCCTTACTGATCGTACTGACCTTGCTTTTTTTGACGCCAGTCTTCTATTTTTTACCCAAAGCCATTCTGGCGGCGGTCATTCTGGTGGCGGCGGTTGGCCTGATTGATTTCAAAACCCCCATCCGGCTCTGGCGCGTTCACCGCTCCGATTGCTGGATGTTATTGGCCACTTTCGTGGGAACGTTAGTGTTGGGTATCCAAATGGGTATTGTACTGGGCGTGGTCCTCTCGTTGGCGGTCATCATTTTCGATACGACGCGGCCACACATGGCCATTTTGGGCAAAGTTCCCGGCAAGTCTTCCTACCGTAATATTGATCGCTTTACGCAACTGAAACAGCGCCCTGAACTCCTCATCATCCGCTTCGACGCACGACTATATTTTGCTAATCTCAACTATTTTCAGGAACAGCTGGACACTTGGCTAACGGAAAAAGGAAACCGCCTGCAAGTACTCATCATTAGCGCCATTAGCATCAATAGCCTGGATAGCAGCGCATTGCAACTACTCCGCGAACTGGTCGACAGCTTGCGTGCACAAGGCAAGGACGTATATTTCACGGGGGTCAAAGGCCCGGTCCGTGACCTCCTGCGCCAAGCGGGTTTGCTGGAACACATTGGCCGCGATAACTTCTTTATGACCACCCAGGAGGCCGTCGATTATTTTGATCAACTAGGCGGAAAACGGTCGACGCAGTGGCAGGAGTACACCTTGCAGACTAACGTTAGGGAGGAGTAGACTCGTTCTGCTAATGAGCATAATCTACCTGCCCCCCGTCTCCACAAGCCTCCGTTCTTACGTTTGCATCGCTTCCATTTCGTTCAGCCTATTCATTTTCTCAATCAAATCGCCGGTGATGGCTACAACGGCGGGTTTGGGGAGGTCCTGCCCGTCAGGCCAATTACTGGTCGGTTCACGCAAGTCGGTTGTCTGCTCGCCCGGGTGTTGCACACTTAAGAAGAGTGTTTTTCCGTCCGGCGAGAACCAAGGTCCGGTCAGTTCTGCATCGCGTGGTGCGGAGGCCACTCGGATGACTTTTCCGGCATCCTTGCCCAACCGTGGAATCACGAACAAGCTATTGTTTTTGTAGGGTAAGTAAGGACTACCCGCTTTGTTCATCTTACTGCCCGACATATCTGAGGTGATCCAAAGATTGCCAGATAGGTCAAAGGCCAGGTTGTCGGGACACGAAAAACCGTTCTCTTCGCCTCCGGCTAGGTAGGTGGAAGCCTGGAAGTCTAGTGCATCGAACGCACCATCCGTTTCTGCTATCTTCAGAATAGAACCGTGATAATCTCCCTTGGGACTATTGTTGGTGAGGGAAACGAAAATATTTCCCGTAAGGGGGTCAATTTCAATATCTTCGGGCCTGTTCAATTCGGTTGCCCCCAGTAGCTTGGCGGCTTCTCTGGCCCTAATTAAAACCTCCGTTTGATCTTTGAATCTATTTCTCAGTACGGGTTGCGTTGCCCAATCCAGGGCGAGCCATTTTCCATTTTCGGTGTCCGCGACGTAGAGAATACCTTCCTTCAGAGAGTTGGGTACAGCGCCCACGAATTTGTACAAATGTTCACTATTGCTATCGTCTCCGGTATAGGCCACTACTCGCTTATCTTCCAATTGGAACAACGTGCAACACTCGTGCGCAAATCGTCCTAACGCAATATGTTTTTGGGCCGTGCCATCCTTCGGATCTACTTCTACTACCCAGCCGTAGTGTTCAGTGGGGTAAGGGTAGAATTTTTGCCAACCGTGATACCCCTCACGCGTGCTGGGTTGATTATTCTCATCGTAAGTCGTCTCGCCAAAGAAGCTGTCGTAGTTCTCTTCGCAGGTGAGGAAAGTGTTCCAGGGGGTAATACCGCCCGAGCAATTACTATTGGTCCCCCTGACCGTTGAGGCCCCTTTGATGGGCGTATCCCAGTTGAGTTGTATTTCGGTCTGACCCGTAATTCTTCGGTTGTACGGATCGTTTTCGACTACCTTCCATTGACCGTTTTCTTCTCTAATCCGAACGATACTACCGCCGACATTATACATTTCCTGGTCTACCTGTTCCTTGGTCTTGTCCAGTTTTAACTGCTTGTCGTATCCAGAGACAAAAAGTGGATGAACATACTCGTGATTGACCCACAACAGCCCGTCTTTGGGGTTATTTTCGTCCAGCGGAATAAAGCACGTAAAGTCATTGTTAAACCCAAAGGTGTCCTCCTGACTGATTTTGTCTCCCCACTTGATGATGACGTGATAATCCAAACCAGCTGTCAGCGCTAGGCCGTCTTCATCAGAAGGGTTTAGCCCGGTGAGGACGAGGTTCCGCAGCTTTTCGAGTTGCTTTTCATCAATACTTGCGCTTTTAAGTGGCGTCGTATTACTACTACAACCCGTTAGAAAAGGAGGCGTCAGTAGGGCCCCTAAACTGGCCTTTCCCAAAAAGGAAATAAATTCTTTGCGACTGTACTTTTTGTTGTGCAGGTTCATGTTCTGACTTTTTTGCTCCGATTACGCTCGAAAAACTATTCGTATACCGCTTGTCTACAAGTAATGATGCGTACGGTTGATAAACGTTATGTGCATTCAACGGAAGCCCTTTTACTAAGAGATTGTCTTGTAAACCGACAATAATCAGGCTTTTAGCACTTACCTCTAGCCTCCAAACAAGCGCTCATCCTTACGTGCCTTATTCGTCAGCCACAGCCCAATCGGAGCCAGGATAATACACGGCAACCAAGCCGCCACGGTCCCCGTGACGATAAAGGTTTCGGCAATTTTTCGACAAAAAATAGTGAGTACGATGAAGAGCACAAAGGCAATCACACTGATGAGTAGCGGATAGCCAAAGCCCCCTTTGCGCACGATGGCCCCTAGCGGCGCGCCCACAAAAACGAAGATGATGCACACCATGGCCATGCTGTACTTCATGTGTAGGTCGTAGATGTGCTTGACCTTATCCTCCTTGGTACGGTTGAGGGTGATGTCCGCCTGTTCGGCTTGGCCGACGATGGAGCGGGCGCTCGATTTGGCTTTGGATAGCATACGGCGGCGCTCGGCGGTATTGAGGCTACTTAGCCAATCATTGACGGTGGTGAGCGAGTCGGTGTAGCGTTGAATAGGACGAATTTTGACCTTTTCAACGGAGTCGCGGCGGGCCTGCGAGGCGGCAATACGGGCGGCGCGGCGGGCCGCTTCTTCTTTTCGTTTTTTGGAATTCGTAGTAGGGTTCGGCTTGATCTTCTTTTTGCTGGTAATCGGACGCTTGGCCGCCTGAGTTTCGGGCGTATCCACTTGGATACTGTCCATGGACAATTGGACCGTCAGGGTATCAGCTGGCTTTTTGGCAGATTCCAGTATTTCTTCTTTTTCGCTGGTTGCTGGTTGGTAAGTGATGGGGTAAAAACTGTCGATGGGCATAATGGAAAAACGCGCACCTACCTGTCTGCCCAAGTCCGTGTAGCGGCGGTCAATCCGCTTTTGGATGCTATCTACCTGGGCGTCCAACTCGCTGGTGGTCATCATCGAGCGGTTGCCATCAAAGCGCTCTTTGGCGGTAATGTCCATGTTGAATTCGGACAAATCGAATACTTTATTCCAAGACTTGAAGGCCGTCCGGATAAAAGGATTAGTGGCGTTATTGCTAGAACGCCCCCCGGCGCCCGTCTCTACGTACTGGTGACCATTGTACAATTGCATCACCAAATAGCGTCCGTTGTCCGTAGAGAACATCTCCCCCGATTCGGCTATCACGTGACTCAAACGGCCACTATTAGCGTTGGTGTGATCGTAAATAAGAATGTCTTTGATGGTACGACCGTCCGCCTCTTTTTCGCCTATCCGAATGGCGTAGTCGCCGAAATCATCGTTGAATACCCCCGCTTCCAAACTGAGGGCCGGCTTCTTCTCGCGGATGTCGTACATCCTAGAACCGAACTGTAGATTGGCCGCCGGAATGATGTAATCGTTGCACAAATAAGACAACACACTGGCGCAAATACCAAAAATGATGAGGGGACGCATAACGCGAATCAGCGAAATACCCGCAGATTTCATACTGGCCAATTCGTAGCGCTCGCCCAATCCTCCGAGTACCATCACCCCCGAAATGAGTAGCGCCAGCGGCAACGCCATGGGTACCAGACCGACACATTTGTAAGACAATAGTTCCAGTACGACCAACATGCCCAGCCCCTTGCCGGCAATGTCGTCAATGTAGACCCACATGATCTGCATCAACAGCGCAAAGAGGGCAATCCCGAAGGTTACCGCAAACGGACCCACAAAACTGGTCAGTAATAGTTTATCAATCTTTTTGAGCATCGCTACAAAGGTAGTCCTACCTTAAACGTTTAACAAGCGGAAGCGTTGCCTTTAGGTTTTCTTTAATAGTAGACTTGTTCTGCAAGCCCTCAAATGGCTACGAGTGGCAAGATTTTATCCTGCACTTCGTTAAAAAGCCTCGCTGATGCTAAGGCATCGCCTACGTTTTTCGCCTCGTTCAGAATAAAATTTGCTTCACTCTCGCTCATCCAGGACTAGCAGAACAAGTCTAATAAGTTTAACCCCCATTGCCTTATCACCAAAAAAATGGTATTTAGTCCGATATTCCTCTTTTTGTTAGTCCCGTTTGGGAGAAATAACTATATTTGATACCAATTCAGGTAAATCTGTTTTTGCATTCGGGAAAACTCCTCCGACATCATCAACTGAGGGCTACACACGTACATGAGTAATTTGGTCACACAACGGTTCATCAAGTGCCACGACAAATTGAAGTCGGATGGTGTGGTGCGTTCGAGTCGCCAGTTTGCGATGTCCGTAGATTATTTGCCCCAGAGCCTCAGTGAAATCCTCAAAGGTCGTCGGGATGCGACGGTAGAACTCCTCCGCAAGACAATCGAAAAATACAAGATCAGTGCTGCCTACCTTTTCACGGGCGATGGTCCTATGTTTATGACCGAGGAAGAGAATCGGGACTTCCGGACGCTCACCGTGGTCACTACGCCCTCCGAAGACGAGCGCATCGTACACGTACCCATTCCTGCCCAAGCGGGTTACGCCGCCGAGCATACCGACCCCAACTTTATCTCCGAGTTGCCCACGTTCGTACTGCCCGACTATAAATACAAAGTGGGGACACACCGCTCCTTCGACGTTTCCGGTGACAGTATGGAACCTACCCTTTTTGAAGGGGACAAAGTGGTTTGCAGCTATCTGGAACCCACCCTCTGGGAAAGTGGCATCAAAGACAACTACGTTTACGTGATCGTTACCCAGGCGGATATTCTCATCAACCGGGCCAGTAATTTACTAAAGGAATCCCGTCAGATCGAACTCCATTACGACAACAATTTCTACGATAAAAAAGTCGTGCGCCTAGCCGAAATTCGGGAGGTTTGGTACGTGCGGGCGCGCATTAGTCCGTTTCTGCCTTCGCCACAAAATATCAAGAATATTGTACGTGAAGAGGTCTACGAACTGCGCAAGTCGATGCAGGCGCAGTCGCGCATTATTGAGAAACTGAATGACACCATCACGGAGTTGGCGCGTCGCTAGCTGATCACTATGTCTTTCTCTTTTTGTTGCTGTAAAATCACTTTTAGCCTTTTCATAATTCTAGTAATATCGTAGATGTCATCCCGCGTAGCGACGTATTCATTACTGATACAATAGGTGTCGTTTTTTTAGGGTTAAAAAGAACCAGTTTCGTCCGCTCACGTAGGCACCATAGATGGGCAGTTGATTGTTGTTGAGTTCCTGGGCCGTCAACATGGCGATGAGTAATTGGCCGAGCGGGTCATTGTGAATACCGTCCTCTTTCTTGTATTCGTGCAGACAAAAGTAAGGTCGTTTGGGTTCAAACTCGCCGGAAGCTACCATCAAGTCTACTTCACCACCGACTTCCTTACCATCTATTTTGCCTTTCAGTTTTCGGTTAGCGTAAGCCTTGAAATCATCGGTGTCATAATCAGCCATTGCAATAATGAAGGAGATGAATTTGATGATCAACTCTTGTTCATTCCAAATATCTACGTAGCGAATTAGCTTCTGTTGCAACGCGGCCAAAGATGTCTTCTCTTCAACGGATAATTCACTATCTATCGCTAACCAGTGGTCGAGTGCCGGGCATTGGCGGGTAATGGAGAGGCCAAACGCGTCAGAAATATCTTGCCTTGTCCAGTACTTAAACGCTTTCATGCGTTAGTGGCTTTTTGACAAAGATAAGGGGTTTTGAACGCTCTTGCTAAATAGCCAAAATCTCCGCCATTTTCATCAAGTTTTCGTTCGGCTTCTTGTGCATGCTGATGGCTTCTTCAAAACTGGTCAACTTGACTTCGTTGTTAACCAAACCGACCATGACGTTGCGTTCGCCCGCTATCAGTGCTTCGACGGCCCCAAAGCCCAAGCGACTAGCCAGCAAG
>JBCDIR010000110.1:0-7255 GCA_038748735.1 Bacteroidota bacterium
GCTTCAGTGGAGTTTCCTTAACTTTAAAAGCCACGGTATTATTGATAACGAAGTCGATTTCTTGACCCGACCGCAGGGCATAATACGCTACGTTTCCGACGTGATGCAACTGGTTAAAGGTAGCATTTTCAAATTTAGCACCACCACTCAGTTCTGCTACGGCGTTAGCAATACCGTTATCCAGGAAATACAGTTTCCGCGATTTCGCAACCGCCCGATCTGCGCTACCAGCAGCAATCGGAATGGTTTTAATGAGGTAAGATTGTTCCAATAACGCCAGATAGTCCTCCAGCCGGTTCCTCGAAATACCACTGATGCGACTGAGCTTAGAAATGTCTAACTTAGCGCCAATTCGCGCGGCTAATAATTGAATCAATTGGTACAACTCCGTACTTTTCTTAATATCCGCTAAGGCCATCAAATCTAGGTTGACGTAAGAACTGAGGATGTCTTGCAACATGTCCTTCTTGTCCGCTAGCTGTTGAAACAATACCACCTCCGGAAAGCCACCGTACTGGACGTATTCCTCGTAGTGCAATTTCAGCCGTGCGTATTCTGCACTGCTGGCGCAATTAGCCCACTGGTCCGAAACTTTAAAGGGTATGCCTTTAAATGATAATGTTTCCTGAAAAGTAAGCGGATAGACCTCGAATACCTTCTTGCGCCCCGCTAGCGACTCATCAAAACGATTTTTTAGGTAGTAGGAACTGGATCCCGTCACCACAAATTTAATGGCGTAAGTATCATACAAATACTTGATCACACTAGGTAAATTCGGTACGAGTTGAATTTCGTCTAGCCCAATAATAACCGGACGCGAGCAGTCCATACCGCGCTGTTGCAGTACTTGTACAATAAGCTCATAATTCTTCTCGGAAAACAGTTCGCGGTTATCAATTCGTTCTAAATCAAAGAAGGCTTGTTGCTCAATAGCTGATACTTCCAAAAGTTTTTTCAACAAGGTTGTCTTACCCGTACGGCGCATACCCGTTAGGACCGTCACTTGCTTTTTTGGCAAATGCTCCAGCAAATTGGGTAATAATTCCCGTGGTAAAAACATAAAAACTGCAAATTTTTATTATATAAAACAAAAATAAGTTACTTTTTTTACTTTTGCAATTATAAAATTGTGGTAATTTTATCACCGAGATAAAGACTTACGTTGCTAGAAATTGAAAAGTCTCACACGGCGGCGCGAAGTCTACACAACGTTTATTGATTATCTGCTGCGCAAACATTACGTTCGCGGCATCACTACGGGAGTTCATTGCCTATATCTCTGATCAATGCGAATTAACAGCTGAACCGGGTTCGATCTACCAAGTGTTAAGTTGGATCGGTGTAAATATTGAAATACCTGAAGTTACAGCGACCTCGGGGGTGCATTTCATTTTGTCGCTGTACTGCTTCGGGTTACACGGAGCGCGCGAAGGAAACACCGAGTTGCGCAGAGATTTTTTCCTGTATCTGCGACATTTTAAAATGCACCCGACCTCGGAGAGGTCGAACCTGTGTAATATCTTCTGACTAAATTATTTGACGACTTCGGAGAAAGCCTGCCTACTTTTGGTAGGTCGCACTTAGCTCTTAGTTCGCGTGGTGACCAATAATCAGCTGGGAGTGAGTAGGGAAAATCACCCGTATAACTCTACCACAACCTGCTGCGGTGCGTAGCCCAATTCCAACAAGCGCGCCTGGGCCTGATCGACCATATTGCTCCAACCGCAGAGGTAGAACCGACGATTCTCGTTGGGCGTACCGAATAACTGCTCGTAGATTTGGTGAACGTAGCCCTGGTATACCGGGAAAGGGAAAGCGGCCGGGTCCAAGTCCGCTTCGCGGGAGAGGGCGACGTAGTAGTGGAACTGGGGATATGCCGCCGCCAGCTCCTGAAATTCTTTTTGGTACAAAATACCTTCCGCACGACGCGTGCCAAAAATCAGATGCAATTCGCCGTGCGGACGGCCACTCGCCAGCAAGTCCTTCAACATGGAGCGAAAGGGAGCCACCCCCGTACCCGTGCAGATGAATACAAGGTCCTGCGTCACCGTTTCGGGCAGGGTAAACATGCCGTCCGGTCCCTTGAAGCGCAGTGAAGTACCGACTTCGGCCTCCTCGAAAAGGTACTGCGTTCCGCGTCCGCCGTCTAATTGTACGATGCACAATTCCAGGGCTTCCCCTGGCGCACTGGCAATGGAATAGCTGCGCCAGCGCTCCCGACGTTTTTCGCCAATGGGCAAGTCGAGCGTAAGAAATTGTCCGGCGCGGAAAGTGAAGTTTTCTACCGTAGCTGCCCCCTCCAAGACGGGCGGGGATAACCAAAAGCGACGGGTAGTGCTACTGGCATCTGCGGTGCGGGTGATTTGGCTGGTGTACCACTTTTTAGGCATGGGAATAATTTAGTCCATCAAGATCATCTCCTCATAAGGAATAACCAACGGATAGCCGCGCTGGTTGAAATACGCACGGGTAGGTAGGGTCCACAGCTCAGAGATGACCATCACGAAGTCGCCACCCCAGGCTCCCAGTGATTTGACCACGCCCGAAAAATCGGGAAAGCGTTGCGTTTGTACGCGCTCCATTTGCAGGATGCTACTGATAAAATCTTCGTGGGCCGCAGC
Source organism: Bacteroidota bacterium (assembly GCA_038748735.1). Classification (GTDB taxonomy): domain Bacteria; phylum Bacteroidota; class Bacteroidia; order Chitinophagales; family Saprospiraceae; genus Lewinella. The sequence goes on from JBCDIR010000110.1 coordinate 2,622, forward strand.
TACGCGCCCCGCGGCTTCCCAGTCCTTGGCGTGGATAAAGTCATCGGTCAGGGCCGCTACGTCATCAATGAGCGTAGCCTGGGTGCCGCCCAGTTCGCGGTAGTAGCGGATACCTTCGCGGCTATTCTGTTTCTGCCCGAGGTGGACAAAGTAGACGGCTTCCAGGAACTCCGGTGACCAAGCGAGCGGTGTGACTTTGGGCTGAAACGGGTCGTCTGTTCGCTGGTAGATGATCGGTTGCTTGGCCGTAGCACAAGCCAAGTCGTAGCCCGAGCCACCGAAGCTATCGGCCAGTAGTTGGTAAGGATTCACGTCCAGGTGCTGCGCCAACAAGCTAATCAGCGTGGAGCTACTGCCTAAGCCCCAATCCTGGGGAAATTCCAGCTTGAACGTCAGTTGCTGCCGTGCCAGTTGTTGCCAGCGGTCGGGTGCTTGACGTACAATGGAGGCTAGCAGTTGCGTAATGCGATCACTCACGGACGCGTCGGACGTACGGACCAGCTCGAAGCCCGTAGCGGTCGCTTTCCACTGTGCTTCAAACCACAATTCAAACTCGTAATTAAAACTGCGCCAAGTGAGTTGTTCGGCGGGTTCTACGTCTAGGGTTTGTCCCAAATGGGTGGGGATAGCCAGGGCGGGTGCGCCGTCCAGCACGAAGTATTCGCCCGTGAGGAGTAGCTTGCCGTTGGCGCGGTAACTAGACATGCTGACCGAGGAATTCGCGCACCGCCGTGAAAGAAACCGTACGATCAGCAAAGTAAGTTTTGGCCTCCGCAATTTGCGCGGGCGTAGCGCCGAGGTGGACGAGGATATTCTGAAGGTGCATCTTCATGTGTCCGGCCTGGATGCCCGTCGTGACCAGCGAGCGAAGCGCTCCGAAGTTTTGCGCCAAGCCCGTAGCCGCAACGACTTGCATCAACTGCCGAGCCGTCGGTTGCTGGAGGATTTGCAAGCTGAGTTTGGCCAGCGGATGCAGCTTGGTCAACCCACCGACCGTGCCGAGGGCGAGGGGGACTTCCAGTTCAAAGTGAAAGTGATCGTCGTCGATGCGGCAACGACTGAGGCTGCGGTACTGTCCGTCGCGGGCGGCGTAGGCGTGTCCGGCGGCTTCGATGGCGCGGAAGTCGTTGCCCGTGGCCAGCACCACCGCGTCGATGCCGTTGTAGATACCTTTGTTGTGCGTCACGGCTCGGTAGGGATCGTGTACGGCGATGTTGACAGCCGTCGCAAATTTTTGACAAAAATGCCGGACGCGGTCCGCACTCTTTAGGGTGGTTTCCATGTCCTCCAAGCTGCAATCGACCCAAGCGCGCACGACGCATTCCGGCGTATAATTGCTGAGGATGGCCATGATGATGTCCAGCTCACGCTCCTGGCCGTGCAATTGATCGGCCGCCGCAACCCAGGCTTTGAGCGTAGCCCCGAACTGTTCGAGGACGGAATTGATAAAGTTCGCCCCCATGCTGTCGCAGGTCTCAAAGCGGACGAGGAGTTGAAAATAATCGGGCGCGATTTCGGGCTTGCGCAGCCACTCGATGCCGAGGATGCCGCCGCCGCGTTTTTCCATATTGGCCGTCAGGTGCGTGGTTTCCAGGCGGAGTTGTTGCTCCAAAGCCGGAAACAGCACCTCCCACCGCTCCGTCGTTCCGCCCCAGCGAAAATGCAACTGACCCAGCTTGACCGTGTCCACTACTTCCGTTTTAAATCCACCGAGCGGTAACCAAAACTTCGCCGCTGATGCCGCCGCCGCTACGACCGAACTTTCCTCAATGACCATCGGCACGGCGTATAGCGCTCCATTGATTTTGAAATTGGGCGCAATTCCAAAGGGCATGGGAAAATTCGTCAAGGTGTTTTCACTAAAGCCATCCAAAATTTGTTGGAGATCATCATCCTGGTGCCAGAAGCTGCGCAATTGCTCTACCACGGCGGTCGTACCGTCCAGGAAGTGGGCCGCGAGCCATTCAATTTTGGCGGTTTTGGAAAGTTTGGAAAATCCTTTAACCTGCATAGTTTGTTATGTGGTGAGGTGGTGAATGGAGAAGTGGTGATTTTTAGGTGGTGAGCCTGTCTAACGCCAGGTAGAATGGTGAGTTTATGGGTTGGTTAGCGGATTTGGAGGAAAGCTTTGGCGAGTTCTAGGCCCTGAATTTGCGAAGTGACGTACGTTTGAATTTGTGCGTAATCACCCTGTGCGTGACGCAAAAATGCGGAGGCTTGACCATAGATGCTTAGTAAGGAAAGTTTTTCCATGAGATAATAGCCATCCAAGAAGTTTCGAACGCCACCGGAGATAATAACTTGCTGACAAGCGACTTGGTCGCCGAGTTCCACCACTAGTTCGTTAGTGATACTGACCATTTCCTCCGCAGTATGGCCAATGCACGCGAGGGGTTCGTAAATCAGCTGCTGTTCGGGGGTGCTGCGAAGGAGTTCTAATTTGGCAAAATTGGTCCCCCCGCTTGCCGCAAAGTCGATGGCTGCTAACGGTAGTCGTAACAGTGCCCGTAGGCTAGCGCGGCCCATACCTTGTCCCACTTCCTTGACGACGAGGGGTACATTCGGTAACTCGTTGAGCACCGTTTCAATCGTTTCCAGCGAAGAACGTTGAAAACGGTCTCCTTCGGGTTGTAGCCACTCCTGCAGGGGATTAACGTGGACGATGAGGCCATCCGCCGCTAGTTTTTCTAGCATGGCCGGTACGCGCCAGAGTTCTTTTTCGGTGATGAGTTGCTCTAGTTGAGCGATACCGAGATTAGCAAACAGCAGTTGCTCCTCGCCGATCAGGTGTCGTACGGCAAAGTCGGGTAAACGCTCGTCGCTGTACAATAACGGTCGACACGAACCGAGGCCCATCCCCATGCCAAATTCGCCACAGGCCCGCGCTAGATTTTGGTTGATACGCTGGGCCTTTTCCGTTCCGCCCGTCATGCTCGACACCCACAGGGGCGCACGCATCGTCTTACCCAAAAAAGAGAAGGACGGCCAACTTCCCCGCGCCGGATGAGCGGCTAGGAGCGGTTCGTACGAGAAACGTCGGTCCAGTTCGCCACTCTGCACTTGGCTTTTGAAGGCCAGGGCGATGTGGTCCTCCTTGCGCTCGGCGGCGGTGGGGTCATCATCGGGCAGGTACGTATCGGAACGGTCTAGTTGCAAGCTGTTGGTTATTGTTTCCATGCAAAGGTAATATTAGCCTAAGATTTGAGTTATCGAAAGCAGCCTATTGAGCGTAACCATTGAAACAGGCGGATAGTGGGATGGTTTAGTACGGTGTAGCCGTAGAGGTACGGAATCTTGCCTGTAACGGGTCAACAGATGCACTTTGTTACGTGTTATAAGCGTTAGGTTAAGTGGCTTACTGGTGCTTTGTCAAGTCTCAATTTACGAATAAGGTCCAGCCTTGGTTTTCTACCCTTGGTAGACAGTATTCCCATGCGAGGCGTGGTCATGCAGTACAGGCTTCGCCTTGGTGGTTGTGCTCCCAAGCTGGGGCGTGGTCGCGGTTAAGCGGCCTGTCCTGACAACGTAGTTCGTTAGCGGCCTGCGAGCACGACCGCGGCTCAGGCTCCCCAAAAAAATCATTAACATTTGGATATGCGTTGGCTTACTCTATCATTTTTTATATCAGTAATATTTTCAGCTTGCTTAACGGCGCAGCCCGTCGTAGCCGAAAAAGACTTGGACAAGCGCTCGCAGAAAGCACTGACGGAGGCAAAGGGCTACGCCGCCCGACAGAATTGGACTAGTGCCGTCGAGGCGTACGATGCGCTACTGGACCGTAGCCCCAACTTTTTGGACGGCTACTTCCTCCGAGCTGCGATGCACCGCGAATTGGGCAACCACGCCGCAACCGAAGCGGACTACGAGACGGCCCTGACCCGCTCGCCGGATTATTACCCCTACGCCTGGCACTTACTGGCGTTGGCCGAATACCAACAGGAAAAGTACGCAGAGGCGGAGGAACACGCGAGCAAAGCAGTAGCTGTATTGACCAAAGCGCGGCAGCAAAAGCAGGCGGAGGCGCTACGGCAGCGGGCGAAGATAGCGCAACAGCTGTACAAGTCTCCCGTTGATTTTAGCCCAGTTCCACTAAACGAAAACATCAACACCCCCGCCTTGGAATACCTTCCTACCTTCACTGCTGACGAGGAATTACTGATCTACACCGTTAGAGACCCTTACTCACAAGAAAAGGAGCAGGAAGATTTCTACTTTAGTCAAAAAAACGAAGCCAGGGAATGGATAAAAGGAACGCCACTTTCCCGCATTAACACGGAACTTAATGAGGGGGCGCAAACGATTGCTGGGGATGGTAAATTGCTCTTTTTTTCGGGCTGCTTTCGTCCGGGAAGTCACGGTGGTTGTGACTTGTATTACAGCACTTTTGAAGGTGGAGAATGGCAAACTGCTCGACAGCCCCGTCCCCCCTTGAACAGCGCGCATTGGGATTCACAACCCTGCCTTTCGGCCAACGGACGTTATCTGTATTTTTCTAGTGACCGTCCCGACGGCCTCGGTGGAAGCGACATCTGGCGAAGTACACGTCAAGCCAACGGCAGCTGGGGCGCACCTGAAAACCTGGGCGCACCGATCAACACTCCGAACGACGATGAATCACCCTATATTCATCCAGA
>JBCDIR010000111.1:0-7197 GCA_038748735.1 Bacteroidota bacterium
AGTATGCGATTTTCACTTTACGGCGCTGTTATTTACTGTTGTTTGCTCAGTAGTGTGTTAACTGCTCAGCGGGAAATAGCCTATTGGGATAGCTTATACCACGATGTACGCGTGCAAGCCGACCGAACGGCACAGCAAAAGATGGCTAGCCAGATTACCGCCTGGGCGGCTACGCAGGAAGATACTGTTGCGCAATGCCTTGCCAACTACGTATTAGCCGATCAATTTTTACAACTCAACCGCCTAGGCCAAGCCCGCTCGCACTGGGAATTGGCAGCGGCGTATCCCGATCGTTTTGCGGTGACACAGCCGTTGGCCGTGCGGATACAGTTAATCGGTGGGCGCTTGGCGCAAGCAGAAGGAAAAGTCAACTCCGCTATTTTTAACTACGAACAAGCCCAGGAGCTGGCGGGCAGTCGCTTGCCGGAACTCTGGTTGCAAGCGTGTGGCCAACTTACGGAGGTGTATTTGCAAAGCGGTAACTACCGAGCAGCCTACGACGAATTGGAAGAGGCCAGCCGTTTAATCCAACGTGCAAAGTCTCCGATTTCCAATCGGCTGGAAGTGTACGTAGAACGTTTGCGGGGCGATCTGTTTGCGGAGGTGGGCTTGGATACCCTAGCCGTCCAAACGCTGGAAGGCGCACGACTCCGTGCGGCAACCTTGCGGGATACGGCCCAAAATATCAAAGCGATCCTCGCTTTAGGCCGTTTCTGGCGCGCCCGCGCGGACACTGCTTCGTCTCGCAACGCCTACCAACTCGCCTACGAACAGGCGGAGGCTTTCGATAATTTGCAGTTGCTCACCAAGAGCTTGCTGGGCTTGGGCGAACTGAGTCACGCGCAGCAGGATACCACGGCAGCTAGCACTTACTTTGAGCAAGCCTGGGAATTAATGCAGTTGATGGAACTGCCGGATATTTCGGCGGAAGTTGCGGCTCGTTTGGGCGTGGCTGCGCTAGACCAGGAACAACTGGATACGGCCTACATACTGTGTAGCCAAGCCTACGAAACTGCTAACACTCAACGCTTACGACGGGTGCAGTTGGATGCGTGTCAATGCCTTCAGGACATCAGCGAACGTAAAGGAGATTGGCAATCAGCACTACTACTCCTGAAGGAATACCAGCGACTGGAACAAGCCGCCTCCGAAGAACAAGTACTACGGACTATTAATGCCCAGAATTTTCAGGATCAGCTACGGGAACTATCCGATCAGCGAATAGCGGAACGTAAACAGATGCAGTCCGTACAGCAACAAACACAAGCTGATTTAGAGGCGCAACGTCAGCGAAATCGGCGCTTGGCCATATCGCTCGTTGGTGTACTGGTGCTGGCGGGTTTGATTTTTTGGTTTTTACGTAAGAATCGCCAAAAAAACCGGGAGCTGAACCGCTTGAACCACGAGTTGCACCGCGCTAACCAGCAGCTAGAAGTAGCCAACGAAGCACTGGCCGAAAACAACGAAGCACTCAACCGCTTTGCCGCCGTTGCCGCCCATGACCTTAAAGGACCGCTGCGGAGTATCCAAAGTTTTAGTCAACTGCTGCGCCGCAAGCTAGGAGACCGCGTCCAGATCAATGAGCAGGAATATTTCGATTTTATTATCGAAAGCACGACGCGCCTAGCGACTTTGATTGACGACTTGCTGAATTTTTCTCGCTTAGATAAAGGGGCCGTTGCTCCCCAACCCGTTGATTTGCAACAAACACTGGACGTAGTGACCGCAAATTTGCACCAAGACATTAGCGAAAAGCAAGCAAATATAACTTACCAAGACCTACCCAAAGTAGCTGCTCAGGGATCGCTCATGACGCAGTTATTTCAAAACTTATTGAGTAACAGCCTCAAATTCATCCATTCCGATGTACCGCCCGTTATCACGTTGAGTAGTCGACCAATCGGAAAAAGTCGTGTGCGGATAGAGGTACAGGACAACGGCATCGGTATTGCTAAACAACATCAGGAACAGGTATTTGAACTCTTTTCCCGCTTGCACACTAGCGATGCTTACGAAGGCAGTGGCGTGGGACTGGCTACTTGCCGCAAGATCGTACAGTCGTATTCCGGTAAAATGGGCATTGCCTCCGAAGAGGGTCGGGGGACTACGGTTTGGATAGAATTACCGCTTGCTCGTTAGACTTGTTCAGCCGGGCATGAATGAGCGAAAGCGCAGCAAATTTTGTCTTGAACGAGGCAAAAAACGTAGGCGATGCCTCAGTATCAGCGAGGCTTTTTAACGAAGTGCAGAATAAAATTTGCCGCTTGCAGCCATTTGAGGCTCCGGTTGAACAAGTCTTTTAGTCAGCTAGTAACTCAAATTGGTCAAAATCAAATAACAGCTCCTTGTCCTGACTCGCGCTGAAGCCCCGTACGCGGCTCAGGTACTGGCGGTAGCCCTGTGTCAACTTGGGGTAGTGGAGAAAAGCATAGACGAAGTCTTCCGAAGTCTCCTCAAACAACTGCGTATAACTATCGTTGGCGCTGGCCAAGCCATGGGAAAAACTGCCCAGTTGAATACTGCTTTCCTCCGTTGCGTTGGCGGGTGCGTAAACGTAGCGGGTCATAGTGGGTGCTCCATTCACGACGGTGCTGTTCCGCTGACCTATCGCTACGAGTACGTCCGCGCCGCTAGCTTCCCAACTGAGGGTAGGGTAATCCAGACGGATATTCGCAACCGTTAGTTGGGACGAAACGTCTAGCGAACTGGGGAGCTCGGTAAAACTGCGTTGGACCGTACGCCTCGGAAAGGCATCAGCATCCGTCTTTTCTTGCCAAGTGACGATAATCTGACGACCATCAACGGGAACGGGCAGGGCGATGTCTGGCGCAGCTGAACTACCGAGTTCGATGAGTTGATCACTGGCGGGACTGTAGAAGGAAATGCGGAGATGACCCTCTTCATTGTTGACGCTGAGTGAGCGTGATTCGAGTGGGGTGAGGTCGCTGAAGCCGCTGAAATTCGTGGTGTTATCCGCTACTAGCCAACCGTACCACCGCCCGTCCGTAGTTCTTAGACTGATAAAGGGTGACTGGGGGATAAAGCCATTCGTTCCCTCCGTGCGGGGAAGCAGCCTTAGCGTACTATCACTGGTGTTGTATTCCGTATCGTAGCCCATTAGGCCTTCCGCTAGATTGCTTACCCGTAGGTCTTCTATGGGGGGACAATTATTGATCGTCAGGACTTGACTGGTGATGAAAAAGATGCCGCTGGCGGTGGCCAAGGCATTAGGGCGCGGGATGGCTGTGGTTAGTGAGAGGCCCGAAGGCACTTGATGCAGTTCTTGCACATCAATCGCCCGATCATCGTCGGGACTGACAAAGCGGGTGGTCAGCAAGCCGCTTTGGAAGGTGTAGACGTCCGTACAGGCATTGCGAAAATTAAAAAACGCGGGTGACGGGCGGAACGATTCCACGACATCTTCTACCACACGTTCCCCCGCCTCATTCGATAACCACACGGAAATAGATGGCCCGAACACAGCATTGGTTTCGAGGTCCAAAATATAGTCCGGATTACCGTCGCAGCCTCCAATAGCGCTACTGGAAATTTCTACCTTATCGAAGCAGCTCGCCAAACTTAATAGGCTGACGAGGAGCAGAAGTGTACGAGTAGGTTGCATGTCGAGTGATTTGTTAAGGAGTACCTGATAAAGTATTGTATAAATATAAGACGTTCCACAACGTGATTTGTGTTGGTTCGAGGTCGCTTTAACGCGTTCTACGCGTGCTAAAAGGTACAGTTAAAAGTCTCACTTTATGTCGAATTCGGTGTCAATGGTTACTCATTACCCAGTGTAATATTGTCCACTCGACCACCGTTCAGCAGTTCTAATTGACCTTGTTCTTCGTTCGTTTGCTCTACTTCTATTCCTTGCCAAGTGAGGCCACAATCTTGGTATAAACTGCCGCCGTCTAAGATCAATTTCCCCCCTGGCCGAATCGTTACTTTGGCGTTTTCCGGCAAGGAAATATTGCACCGAATCGTCAGTACGCCCCCAGGTGCAATGACCAGGTGGCCAAGCAAATCCTTGTGGCAGTCCCAGTCAATGACTTCCCTAATGGTAATGGTGGCTGCGGGGTCCAGGACGCAGCGGCGGGGTTCCAGGAAATTGCGTGCCGCGTAGCGCGGGTTCATTAAGCGGCGGTGGACTCGGCTGATTTGGCAGGGAGTCCAAGCCAGTTGCAGTGCCGCGTAGTCCATTACATTATTAGAAGTGAGGGTGTCGCAGCCGGGTACGTCCCTACTCCAGCAGCGATTATTATGCCGGGGTGTATCGTCACAGCCGTCACTGGTAGTCCAGGCGTGGCGGAGACTGAAAATATGACCAATCTCGTGGTTAATCACGCCCCGGTAGCGCCAGTGTGTATCCTTTGGTCCGTAGACTTCCTTCCAGGGAGCGGCCACCTTAACGGCATTACGCAAAGCCACCCCGACGGTCTCCGTTGGGTAGGATTTGGATGCTACGCTGTCGCGGTGATGCGGCATCATAAACAGGTTTAAAACGGTATCAAGTTGAACGCCGTATTTGTCAAAAACGTCCCGCTTGTACAGATTGGAGTGTTTACGCCGCCAGTGAACGTAATAGTAAAGTGAATCGTCGTAGTGGTAGTAAATACCATCGTCCGTCGGGTCCTCCGGGCGGCCCGTGAGTACATAGCGGAAGTTGGTGGGGTGTATAGGAATGTCGTTATTGTGTGGAATCCACGACTTCTTGTTGTTTTCCAGCGCATAATTCAACGCAAAAACAATATCACGCGTGTAGGCTTCTATCTCCGCTTCGGGAATGTTTTGGGTGCTATCCTCACTATTCATCCAGTGGATATTGATGCGAACGTATTGCATGGGGAAATGATCAAGATGGTCAAGGTCAATCTCGTAGTTTTCTTGCTGTCGACAGGGATCATTCGCTTTTGAACGTGTCAAAGTAGCATCGAAAGCAGTAGGACCTACGCCCATCTCTTCCAGCGAGAGGAAGCGCCGTTCGACTTGTGGACTGCAAGCTGTTCCGACCAATAAGACGGTGCAGATGGTACAAATGAGGTGTTGAATAGTTATCATTCGGTTGTTGGGTGTACTGGTCATGCTTGTAAGACGTTTGATCCGATAAATAGTCTTTTCGTTTTGCGCTATTTTTAAAACTAATAAAATCCGTGTTCATGCCCAAGATACTCATAGCCCCCAACAAATTCAAGGGGGTGTCACCCAGGTCTATTCCGTTACCGACCACGTCTAAGACCTCCAAGACGCGATGACGCATACGAGCGGTACCTGGAAGCCATTGGTCAGCGTCTACTGTCGTGATTAGATTTAGTAGTGGTAGACATCTAACATTCCGTAGCGCACACTCATTCAATATGATGCGGCACCGTCGCCAAGTCCCAATCAATCACTAATCCCTTTGCCAAACGTCGCGCTACTGCCGCGCCGTACAGGTGTTCACACAGGTAAAGTGCCGCCTCGAATGATTTTGCTCCCCCCGCCGAGGTGATGTATTTGCCGTCGTGAACAAAGAGCACTTCCTCCCGAATGTCGTGATCGGGAAAGCGTTCGCGCATTTTGTCGATGTCGCTGGGGAAGGTAGTACTCACGTGTTCCCGCAACAGTCCCGCCTGTGCCAGGACGAACGCCCCGTCGCAGTGACTGGTCACAAATTGCGCCTCAGCGGCCACGCGACGCACGAAGGCCAGCATCGCTTCGTCTTCCAAGTCCGTATCCAAGTGGTGTTCCGCACTCGGTACGACCAGGATGTCGATTCGGGGTAGCGAATCAGTCAAATAGTCGAAGTGTGGCAACAGTTGCAGTCCCTCAAAGGTCGTGATCGGTGCCAGGGTATTGGCCACCAGAAAAGTATTCATGGCCTTAATGCTGTCCCGAAAAACAGTATGCTGAAAAATGTCGTAAGGCGCCGTCAATTCCGTATTGTATACGCCATCCATGATGAGAAAGGCGACGTTGTAGCGGTCAGCTGGTAGGTCTACGGGCACGCGCGGATAGGTTTTGGCAGGTTCTGACTGGGTCGTGGCCTCCGGTGTCGCCGTAGCTTCGCAGTTGCTTAACGCCAATAGCAGGAAAACGCCAAGGAGAAATGGGAAATATCGGTACATACTTTCAGGTTTGTTTTTCGAGTGTATATTTACGCAAGTGTAACCCAAAGTTATGGTGTTGCGAGTAATTAGCTGAACAAGTCTATTATTAAAAATAGTCTCAACTTACGATGAGAATCCTACTACTGCTGCCGGTCTTAATGGGCGTTCTGGTTTCCTGTGGCCCTGCAACGAAACAACCGCCGAGTGAGGAGGTAGCGCTACCTACTACGGTTGCGGACCGCGCAAAAATGGCCAAGCTGTACGCCAGTTACCTCGAAAATCTCGATCCCCGCTTTCCCACCAGTTGTGTCCGCGAGCAAGGTAAAGTCAACCCCGCTGACGAAGCTCCCACGGACACTGCTTTCTTCGTGTTTCGGGAGCAACTCCGCGAAATCGTGGCTCAAAAGGACGCTTTTGCCCTAATTGCTAACACGTCCAAAAACGTCCAGATCGGTCACGGGGAGGAGAACGGCATTGATGCCTTCATCCGCCAGTGGGAATTGGATAGCGAAGCTAAGATCCCGCAGTCTCCCCTTTGGCTCGAACTAAAGAATATCCTTGACCTGGGAGGTACGTTCAACGGTCGCCGCGACTACTTCGAGGCCCCCTACGTGGGCGGTTGTTGGTCGGGCAGTTACGATGCTTTCGAGTATGGTACAGTGACGGGTTCGGGCGTCCGGCTGCGCAGCGGCACTGATTTGGACACGCGCGTCGTTAAAAAGCTGTCCTACGACGTGGTCAAATACCTCGAAGAGACCCCCATTGAACTCACCCTCGGCGGCCAGACCCACCCGTGGATCAAGGTGGCGCTACTGGACGGCACTGAAGGCTACCTCTACGGCAAGTTCTACAGCAGCCCCGTCGGTCTCCGAGCGGGTTTTACCAAAGACGCTGCGGGCAACTGGCAACTAAACGTTCTGCTGTCCGGTGATTAGGTGCTTTGTTAACACTCAATCTATGGGTAATCTATGGCATCTTTTGCCGCCACTCTGCGTTAAAGAACCCCTTGCGTAGCTTAGGCTATGCGTGGGAACCTTCGCCTAGATTGGCAACAAAATCTGCTAATACCTTACCCGCAACTTCAGTCTTAACAAAGCACTAGGTCCTC
>JBCDIR010000112.1:0-7195 GCA_038748735.1 Bacteroidota bacterium
ATTTTGTGTTGTTGCCTGTTGGGCTTTTCGGTTTCGCTTTCTGGTCAAGCTTCGCGTGATTTGTCTGCTGAAAGTTGTACAAGAGCGAATCATTCCTTTAAACCAGCCAAAGACATTAACCAGCGCACTCGCGTACAACAGAGCGATTCTACCGTTTTCACCATACAGCGTTGTAAATTTAAACAACGTACGCAGGCTGTACCCCAGAAACCTTTCTACAAACACACTTTGATCTTTGGGGATGGGAATTTTCGGTTTACGAACAGTGAGGAAAAAGGAGTTTTCAAACATTTGTACGGAAGTACCAATAGTAACGGCATAGAAAGCTACCGCGCAAGGGTATATTCTTCAGGGATATACGGTACGCTCGGTGACCCTCCCACTAAGCTAGAGGCACCTCCTATTGACACATCTTCGTTAGACATAGCGATGACGCAGACCGTGGATAATGACCGCTACATAAAAATATTACGCAATGTACAAGTAAAGCCTGGTGATCCATTTATCACGGTACTATCACTCCGCAACCCTACGGAGACTTCCCTTAATGGAAATTTATTTTTCTTATATGATGGTAAAATGCGTATCACTGCTGGTAAAGAAGAAAAAGCATCTTCCAGTTTTAGTCAATTCGCCATTGAGGACAATTTATTTTATCGGGGTGATATATTTGGCGGTACAACTTCCTATTTCTATTCTACTAGCGGCCAGCTAAAGGAGGTATTCAAAAAAGTAATGCTAGTGTCTGTTGCTGAGTTTCCTCCGGGCGAAGAGGTCCATTTTTTTGTAGAAACAATAGGGGATACGATAATGATGAAGGACTTCAAGGGAACAGAACAAGCTAAATTAGACTTTGCATTAGCCCTCAGCGTTGACAATGGTAGTGATGCGCCTAATTATATGACCGCTGATGATTCGGCAGCATTCGCAAAGACACAACTCCAATCTTTTGCGAATACACTTTCTCCTTTCAGTGATGCCGTCCAAATACAACCTGATAGTACTAAGGTATTCAGTATTCAGGGGGATTCCTCCAGCATCACTGGCAATGGAAGTCCTTACATTGGCACAGATCAACGATTCGTTGATTACACTACTTCTACTGCTAGGCTGGTAAAAGTACATGATCCTAACTTCATGTTATTAGAGTCTTGTGCTTGCCAAGGGAAAGAAGAACGTTACTTAATAAATGCTACCGTTCAGTGTGAAAATTCTGGCTACGCCACTACAAGCAATGTTTACATTGATATAAAACTACCAGCAGGAATAACCAAAGACGATATTTTTGCTACCCCTCTGAGCTACCATCCGTATAATAGTCCTTCTGATATGATTAGTATGATAGAACTAACAAATGACAGCATTCGCTGGGAGCTAGAAAATTTCGGCTTGGAAGGAACACCCATCCACGGTGTGGATGATCCCCGTACGTTTGCTAATGTCCAATTTCAGCTATTCAGCTCAGTTCCACCAGACGAACTAGCACCAATTCAAGCATGTATCCGGTTTGACAAATTATCGAGTGATCCTGTATGCACGACACCAACAACCGTAAATTTACGTACAGAGAATGGTGAATTTCTCAATTGTGAAGCGTACGAATGCGAAAATATCCCAACCTCAGAGGACGGATGGCCCATTTGGATTTGGATAGTAATTATATTTTTAATCATCTTAGCAATTATATTACTATTCCGAAAGTAAATTTCAAACATGGGATTATACGCCATTTTGCGCAGTACGCTAATCCTACTCATTGCTATTGTACTTAATGCGGCAGCGGTAAGCGGTCAAAGTGAGGTATCGCTCAATACGGATAGCATCGCTGATCTCTACCTTAATAAAAGTAAACAAGAAGGACGAGCAGCTGTTGAGCATCACATTAGCAGGCACATTGAGCAGGATAATCTACTAGCTTATTTACAAGACCTCCGTGACATAATCCATACTTTGAGAAACAGCGGTTTACCTAGAGAAGGTGAAAAGCTACTTTCTGTAGAAGCTATGGAAAATTTATGGCGCGAACCGAGGGATAGTAACGAAGTATCTAGTGTTGGAAAAACTTGGATACAATTGGGATTCAATAGCGAAAAAGGGTTGGGTCGCTATTTAGATGCGGAGTATTGTTACAATAATGCCAGGAAAGTTTTTCAGCGCATAGGAGAAGAAAATTTCGTCACGCTAGGATACGTCTATTTACCGTTAGGTAGTATCTATACTCGCCTGGGCGATTTCACAGCTGCTGAGACTATCTTTAATCGAGTCGCTAAACAATTCATCCAGCTAGAAGCATATGGCGCTGCTGGAATTGTGTTGAATGAATTTGGGCTGATGTATGCTAGCAGCAATGAACTACAAACAGCCTTTGATACTTACAGTAAAGGGTTAAGTTTGCCAAACTTACCCCCCAAGACGAAGGCCTTACTTGCTATAAATCGAGCGGACATCTCTTTACGGAGAAAACAAATAAAGGAAGCTGCTAATGACCTGAACCTTGCGGAGCAATTGCTACTGAATGAGTTCGAGCAACAGGGACAGTTCTTTGAATTATTTGCTGGTGTAAAAGTACGGCAAGCAGAAATCCACAGTCTAAACCGAGATTATTCAGCGGCAATAGATAAGTTTGAAGAGGGCCATGATTACCTGCTAAGCTATTTTTCCACTCCCTACCGCCGCGAATTCGGCAAACACCACATCGCCGTCGGCGACATGTACCAACGCCAAGACTCCCTCCGCCAAGCCCTCAACACCTACCAAAAAGCCCTCACCAGCGTCCTGCCCGCCTACCAACCCACCGACCCGTGGACGCTGCCCCAGGCCGAAGACATTTACCCCGAAAATACCATCCAGGAAGCCTTGGAGCATATGGCCGATGTCTTCCAAAAACTACACGCCCGCGACCCTCAGCAACGCTATCTCACCACCGCCCTGGCCTGCCACGACCTCATCCACGAAGTAGAGCGCGCCCTGCGCCGCAGCTACCGCTACGAAAGTGCCAAGCTGGGTTCACTAGAAGAGACGCGTACGCGTACGGGCAAGGCCATCGCCCTGGCGCAGCAACTCTACAAAATTACGCAAGACGAGGACTACCTCTACCGCGCCTTCGTCTTTGCCGAACGCAGCCGCAGCAGCCTCCTACGCGAAGCCTACCGCGCCAGCCGCGCTACTCAACTAGCGGGCATCAGCGCCGCCGACCAAGCCCAGGAAGAAGACCTGCAGTACGCCATCAGCGAAGCGGAGGAAGCCCTCTTCGATGCCCAATCGCAAAGCGGAAGTGACAGCCTCGTGCGCGCGGCCAAACAGCAACTCTTCAACGCCCGCGAAGCCCTCCAACAGTGGGTCACGCAGCTAGAGAACAATAACCCGCGCTACTACCAACTCAAATACGCCGAAACCGTCCCCAGCGTAGCTGAAATGCGGCAACTACTCGGTCCTAACCAGCGGCTAATCGAATACTTTACGGATAAAAATCAACTCTACGTATTTACCCTGGGGCAGCAAGAACTACTCACCCTCCACGTCCTCGACCAGCCCGACAGCCTGGATCAGCGCATCCTCAACTGGCGGCGCAGCATCGAAGAATTTCAGAACGCTGGGGTAGACCGCACGGCCCTAATGAACGCTTACCGCCAAGGGGCATATGGCCTTTATCAGGACCTAGTGGCTCCGTTGCTCACCAGCGAATATGACTACACGGACTGGCTCGTCGTCACCAGCGGCCTGCTGGATTTAGTACCGTTTGAGGCGCTGTTATCCGCCGACCCCAATGTCAATACATCCCTGACGGGCTACCCTTACCTGCTCCAAGATTACGTCATCAGCTACAGCTACTCGGCTACTTTACAGTGGGAATTGCACCAACTGCCCATGCAGGGTGAGGGTCGTCTCGGCATTGCGCCCGCTTTTGATGGGCGTGCGGGTTGGCCGCGCCTGTCGTGTAGCAGTGGTCTGCTAGAACGCGTCCTGACGGGTAGTACGGACAACGTACAACTGGCTAAAAACGCTACCGCCGCCGCCTTCCGCACGGCCGCCGGACAATACCAACTCCTGCATCTGGCCACCCACGCCCAGGCCAATGCCGAGCAGGGGGATTTCTCCTTCGTCGTCTTCAGTGACGGGCAGGGCGGCTACGATTCGCTCTTCGCTAAAGACCTGTATTTGGAATCCATTCCTAGCGAGCTGGTGATGCTCAGCGCCTGCGAGACGGCCCTCGGTACGCTCTACAATAGTGAGGGAGTTATCAGCCTAGCGCGCGGTTTCCACTTTGCGGGTGCGCGCTCGGTATTAACCACTTTGTGGCGCATCAACGAAAATGCGAATTGCAATCTGCTGGAAGATTTCTACGCCGAACTAGATAACGGAGCCACCAAATCGGCGGCTTTAGCGCAAGCCAAACGCCAGTACCTCACCCAGGCCGACGAGCGGGCGGCACATCCGGTCTACTGGGCGGGCTTTCAATTGCTGGGCAATCCGCGGGCGGTGGTGATGCGTAACGCCTTTTGGTTATGGGGTGTGGGAGTTAGTGGACTGCTGCTCGGTTTGTTCTTCTGGTTCAAGCGACAAAATGGGGTAGCTTAGATTCGCTATTCTAAGGTGATTAACACGGAGCGCGCGGAGATAGGCACCGAGCGCACCGAGGAAACGTGATTTTTCTACCCCTACTTGGAGAGTTTCGTAAAATAAAGCGCCACAAAATACGCGCAAATCCAAAGCTGTCCTGACCACGAAGTTCATCAGCCACTGGCGAGCGCAACTGCACTTGTGCCCAAACGTGGGAGTATAGCGCCTACTAGTGTTCTGTCAAGCCCAGGCGCCGTTGCGTTCCATACGGTAAAATTCCCGGAAGGTAATCATCCGTTGCTGCTGTTCGTCCCACAATTTGTTGAACATCGTTTTGAGGCTTTCGCCAAAGCGCAGTTCTTTTACGTAGCGTTGTAAAATCGGGTTTTCGCGCGCGCAGCGGACCAGGTTGTAGTTCGGAATCCGTGAACTCAGGTGATGGATGTGGTGGTAACCGATGTTGCCCGTCAGCCAGTTGAAGACGCGGGGGAGTTTGTAGAAAGTAGCCCCTTTGATGGCCGCCAGCAGAAAGTCCCAGTTTTTGGTCCACTGCATATAGGTGCTCTCGTGCTGGTGCTGGATGTAGAAGAACCAGAAGGCAATCACACCAAAAAAGTAGACGATCGGCAAATGCACCATCAGTAGCTTGGCCCACCCCAGCCAAAAACCTAGCGCTACGAAGACGCCCAACAAGAGCAGATTATTGATAATTTGCTTGTAATGCGTCCGCTTCCAACCCTTAAAACCGATGGATGGATACCGATTGGAGACTACTAAATAGATTACGGGAACGATGAAAAACAACATGATCGGATGCCGAAAGCCCCGGTAATACAGGCGCTGTGCCTTGGAGAGCTTGCGGTATTCGGCTACGGTCAGGAAATTGATGTCGCCAATGTCGCGGTGTTCCAGCTGGCCCGTGTGCCCGTGGTGGTAACTGTGTACTCTTGCCCAGTAGCTGTACGGAATGGAGCTAAAGAAGCTGCAGACCCAGCCCACGACATTATTCCACTTGCGGTTGCCAAAAAAGGATTGGTGGCCACAATCGTGTTGAATGATGAAAATTCGTACCAAGAAAAAAGCGTTGACCACGGCCAGTGCTAGCGTAATCCAGTACGACCATTCCAGCGAAAAATACATGAGTATCCACAGCCCCACGAAAGGGCCAAAGGAGTTGAGAATTTGTACCGCAGCCTTCCAGGTATTAGCTTGCTTGTACGGCTTGATGATGTTGGGCCAATCTTTAAGGGCCTTTTTGATTTTGGTTTCGGTTTCCATAGTAAGGGATAAGTTGCTAATCAGTCTCTGCAACAATAAAGATAAAACGAGATAGATTGTTCTCCGTGTACCAATGATAAACTATTACTTACCTTGTTGTGACATTACAGCGTATTGCTGCTTGTATTCAATCGTTTTCCTATGTTTCAATTGGTCCGGACTACCGCCGAGCAAGCTGATTTTATCGAACTCGTCAGCGAATTGGACGCCTTTTTAGCCGTTACCGACGGGGAAGAACACGCCTTCTACAACCAGTTCAACGGGATTGCAGGACTCCAGTACGTGCTAGTTGCGTATTTGGAGGAAGAACCCATCGGCTGTGGTGCCATCAAGCCCTGGAATGCGACGACGATGGAAGTCAAACGAATGTACGTGCGCGAAGATAGGCGAGGTAACGGCTACGCCAAAATGATCCTCGCCGCCCTCGAAGACTGGGCCAAGGAACTCGGAGCGGAGCGCTGTCTACTCGAAACGGGGGCTCGCCAAGTGGCCGCTATGGCCTTGTACGCTAACGCGGGTTATGACCTCCTACTGGCCAATTACGGTCAGTACGTAGGTGTGGAAAATAGTCGTTGTTTTGAGAAGGAGCTATAGAGCTTTTTTTAAACAAGTTCCCGATTAAAAAAATTAGTTTTTTACTGCAAAAAGGACCCGAACCAAGGAAAAGGTCCTCGTTTTTTAATCCTGTTGACTGAAAATGTGTTGATTATGATTATTACCAACCTGAACGAGACATGCGTCCTATCCTCACTTTCCTGCTGTTGTTTAGCTTTTTATTCGTGCTCAACGCGCAGCCGCCCTGGGGAGGAAGCCGCGGAAAGCAAGGACCCACGATTAAAGGAAAGCTAACGGGTACGGTGGTGGACTCACTTACGGGTACTCCGGTCGAATTTGCCACGGTAGTACTTAGCAAACTGGCCGATAGCACCCAAGTGAGCGGAGGGCTAACGGAATTGGATGGCACCTTTAAGGTAACGGAAGTTCCGAATGGAGACTACCTACTACAATTTTCCTTTTTAGGCTACGAAGACAAGGCGGTAACAGTTAAAACGACCCTAGAGAAACCGGACGCCGATTTGGGTACTATTGAATTGGTCTCCACCGGGTTAAACCTGGAAGAAGTGGTGGTAGAAGGCGAAGCCGCACTGATCGAAAACCGGGTGGATAAGCTAGTCTATAATGCCGAAAAAGACGCTTCTACCAGCGGCGGCGATGCGTCGGATGTACTGCGTAACGTGCTCGCTATTGGTGTCGCTGATTTGGAAGGCTACGCTAAATTCGCGTTCGGAATTGGGGAATGTACGCTTGAAGTCCGTCGTCCAATCGAAGCCGTTGCGGAAATTTTGGTTATCGTTCA
>JBCDIR010000113.1:0-7181 GCA_038748735.1 Bacteroidota bacterium
CTCGCCGTAGCTAAGGCTATGCCTACGTTTTTTGCCTCATTCAGAACAAAATTTGCTACACTTTCGCTCATTCATGCCTAGCAGAACAAGTCTATTCATATAGTTACGCCAGTAAACATCCAAAAATAGGCAATTTAATTCAGCTAAAGTGATGCGAATTATCGACTAGTCTCCGATCGCAATCTCCACCACCTCCGTCATTCGCTCTACGAAATGAAACGTCAGGCCCTTGAGGTACTGCTCGTTGATTTCTTCAACGTGCTTTTTGTTTTCCTGACACAGGATGATTTCCTTCATACCCGCGCGCTTGGCCGCTAAGATTTTTTCCTTGATTCCGCCCACTGGCAGGACCTTACCACGTAGGGTAATCTCCCCCGTCATGGCCAGATAAGGGCGGACTTTTTTACCGGAAAAGAGACTCATTAGCGTCGTCAGCATCGTAATGCCCGCGGAGGGGCCATCCTTGGGAATAGCTCCTTCGGGTACGTGCAGGTGGATGTCGTTTTCACTGAACTGTTTGGGGTCTAACCCAAAAGATTCGCTGTGCGCTTTGAGAAAGCTGAGGGCCGTTACCGCAGACTCTTTCATCACGTCCCCCAGGTTACCCGTCAGGGTAAGTTTTCCTTTACCCGGGCTGAGGCTGCCTTCGACGAAGAGGATTTCGCCCCCGACACTCGTCCAGGCCAGACCGACGGCTACCCCGGGGACTTTGACCGCTCGGTAACCGTCCTTGGAAAATTTAGAAGGTCCCAGAATATCGGTCAATTGATCACTGGAAACGTTGACTTTGTAGGCTTCCTCCAACGCCACCGACTTCGCCACGTAGCGCATCAGTCCCGCAATTTGGCGGTCCAGCGCCCGCACTCCCGACTCGCGCGTGTACAAGCGAATGAGGTCTTTCAAGACCGTTTTACCCAACTTCACCTGGCTGGCTTTGATGCCGTGTGCCTTGCGCTGCTTAGGAATGAGGTGGCGCTGCGCGATCTCAACTTTTTCGTTGGTCGAATACCCACTGACGTTGATGATTTCCATCCGGTCGAGTAAGGCGGGTTGGAGCGTACTCAGCGAGTTGGCCGTCGCAATGAAAAGCACCTTGGACAAGTCGTAGTCGATGTCTAGGTAATTGTCGTGAAACGTATTATTTTGTTCTGGGTCCAGCACTTCCAGCAAAGCTGAGCTGGGGTCGCCCCGGAAGCTCTTGCCAACCTTGTCAATCTCATCGAGAATAAACACTGGGTTACCCGAACCCACTTTTTTCAGCGACTGAATAATCCGCCCCGGCATCGCGCCGATGTAAGTACGGCGGTGACCGCGAATTTCGCTTTCATCGTGTAAGCCACCGAGCGAGATTCGGATAAATTCGCGCCCCAGCGCCTCCGCAATTGAACGCCCAAGGGAGGTTTTACCTACTCCGGGAGGACCCGCCAGACACAAAATCGGCGCTTTCATATCGCCTTTGAGTTTGAGCACGGCCAAGTGTTCAATGATGCGATCCTTCACCTTTTCCAAACCGTAGTGGTCCTTGTCCAGCTTACTCTGCACGCGTTTGAGGTCGAAGTTGTCCTCCGTCGTTTCGTTCCACGGCAGATCGACGATCAATTCTAGGTAGTTGAGTTGGATGGAAAAATCGGGCGCTTGGGGATTGATGCGTTGCAGCTTTTCCAGCTCTTTTTGGAAGCGCTCGCCAACTTCTTCCGGCCAGTCTTTCTTAGCGGCGCGTTCTTTGAGTTGGTTAATTTCTTCCTGTTGCGGGTTACTCCCCAACTCTTCCTGAATAGTTTTCAACTGTTGGTTCAGGTAGTAATCGCGCTGCTGCTTCTCAATGTCGCCCCGCACTTTGCTCTCAATCTGATCTTTGAGTTCGAGTAATTGGAGTTCTTCGTTGAGTTGGGTGAGAATGCGCTCTGCTTTGCGCAAAGGGTCATTTTCTTCCAGTATTTGCTGTTTCCACTCCAATTCCGCCCCGATGTTGGAAGCAATAAAATTGAGTAAAAACTCCGAAGTTTTGATGTTTTTTAACACCACCACCGCCTCCGAAGGAATGTTCGGCGACAAGTCAATAATGCTCTGCGAGAGGTCTTTAATACTAGCGATGTGCGCTTGATACGTCAGGTCATCACTGGGCAAAATTTGGGGTAACACCCGCAAGTAGCCCCGCATGAACGGCTCTTCGGTTAGCATCTGCTGCAACTCGCCCCGGTGGCGTCCCTGCAAGATGGCCGTGAGCGTCCCGTCCGGCATTTTCAACAGCTTCAAGATACGCGCGATCGTACCTACGTTGTACAAATCCGCTTCCCTGGGGTCTTCGACTTCCATATCCCGCTGCGAGATCACCGCCACCATTCGCCCGTTGTCGTAAGCGTGGTTGATCGCCTTGATCGACTTATCGCGGCCCACCGTAATGGGGATAATGTTGTTGGGAAACAATACCGTGTTCTTCAGCGCCAGGATGGGCAGTTCGTCAGGAACGGCTTCGTGCTGGTCTATCTCTTCTTCCTCCAGTGGCATGAAAGGCATGAAATCTCCTTCTTCCTCAAAATGCCGTTGGGCAAACAACTCTTCAAACATAGATATATGATATGGACTAGGGCACAGCACGCGCATAGCGTGTCATTGTGACATAGCTTTCGCTCAAAATTAAGTGTACCAATAGCGACAATATCCGTGCCAGGGAAGGGTGGAGTTAGGAATTGCGCCACTTAGTCAGAAGGTGCCACTACAGATTAGGTAGCACCAAACAATCAATCATCGATTTGAGGGTAATGAAGAGGGCTTCGCGTCCTTCGGCAGAGACGGGGCTATCCACGTCGTCTACGATGGTATCCTCAACGAGCGCTAGGAGTTCTTCTTCCTCGGGATGTTCGGCAAAGAAGGGGGTGAGGCGGTCGCGGAAGTTGCTGGCCTTAGTGGTTTGCAGGGTGGCCCAATTGCGCTCTTCGGCGGCGGCCAGTTGGGTAGCATTGACCTGCTCCTGTTCGCCCCAGACCTGGAAAACAGTCTTCCAAATCACACTAGTTAAAAACAGCAGTACCTCCCGCTCCGAGTCGGTAAAAACCTCAAATTCTTCGGAGAAAATATAAGCCAGTAACCACGGCTGCTCCTCGTTCATACGCTCCAGCGTGTGCGCTAAGGCTTGCTGCGAGGCACTCAGTTCTTCGGTAATATCTTCTACGATAAACGCTTCAATCATAGTACTCATCTCGAATTTTCGTTAGCACGAAAATTCAAGCGTTTTTACATCGTGCTAGGAATTACAATAGACGTTATGAATATAATTTGTGTAGGGAGGAAACGCCGCTATTTTTGGTGCTATTAAGGCAAAACCACGAAGTAGCCGCGAAGCGAAACGTAGGCATAGCCTTAGCTAAGTCGAGGCTTTTTAACGCAAATAGCGCCGAAAAGAGCAAGTTTAGACCTATAACAAGTTGTGTTCATAATGTCTAATAGTATTCCACTTTATTCAAAGATAGGTTAGCGCGCAGGGATTTCCAAAATAACTAGCTCAATGCGTTCATTTTTTTCGCTGCCCCCCGGACTATTAGCAGGTACTAGCGGAGAACTGCTGCCCCAACCACTGTGACGAACTTGGTGAGGTGGCACTCCTTTTTCGGTCAAGTAAGTCGCTATGTTTTTGGCCCGCTGCACACTCTGGTCAATGGCTGTCAGTTCGTTTACGCCAGCGGCTAAGTGTGCCCGAACCTCTACAATTACGCCTGGATATTGCCGTAAAAAATCCGTCCACGTTTGCAAGGGAGTGGCGCTAGCAGCTAATAATTGTGTCGGCGCCAGCGGATCGAATTGTAGTTGCTCCAGCGTGAAAATTTGCCCGTTGACAAGTTGGTCGAGCACGGGAGTCGTCGATGGTGTTCCGCCTTTGGCTTGGAAAGCTTGCTGTATATCGGCTTGCCAATCGGTAGCAGGAGTGGAGTCGTAATCCGTAGGAATCTCCTCAGAATAAGAGGGGTGCAAGGGCGCGGGCGGAACAGCGTTAGGTGATTTACCGTACTGTAATTGTCGTCCAATTTCTAGGCGCAGTTCCTCCTCCTCGGCGGCCTTGTTGGGTGGCTGTTCCGGGTTTTCTACGGCTGGGGGGGAGGTAGCTCCGCCCGTTTCCCCTTCGGACCAGAGGAAGTCCCCATTGGTTTCCCGACGTTCTGTCTCGTTGGTACGCACTTCCTCGGTATAGGCGCGGAAGCGGGCTTTCATAGCCTCCAGCTCGGCTCGCTCGGCGGCGCGGCGTTCTTCCTCCTCAGTACTGAGGGGAGTACGCACCTGCCATTGCCGTGTCGTGTCGGTCGGGGCTTGGGCGTAACTCATCGTTGCGCCAAGCACGAGCAGGTAAAGGAGTAGGGTGGGTTTTCTCATAGTTGCAATCGTATAGCTCTATCCTTGGGACGAAGATAGGGGATTTGGGTAACGTTTAGCTATTCGGCAGCTTCGCAATCTGCTGCAACACCGCTCGCCCCCGCGCGCAGTAGCCCGCACTACCGTACTCCATACCTTCGGTGATGGTTTGACGTAACTCGTCGGCCAGTTCAGGGTATTTAGGAAGTAAATTAGCCAAGCAAGTCATGGCTTGCGCCTGAATGGCAACGGGCGTTTTGGGGTTGGCCAACGCCTCGAAAGCGATGTGGACCATCCGGCCTTCTTCCTCCTCCGGCAGGTCAATTTTAGCGTTGGCGATGACCTTAAGAATATTGCGCGAAACGGCATCGTGAACGGGATTTTCCAGTGCGGTCATGATGGCGGACCAGTGCGGTGCCAAGAGTGCGGGGGAGCGCTCGCCCAAGAAGCTCATCACCCAACTGGCGCGTTGGACGACTTGCTTTTCACCGTGGAGAAAAAGCGGTAAAAATTCTGCAAATCGCTGCTGATCCTCGCCAATCCAGTTGACAATTTGGAGCGTAGTCTGCTTGCTGTGGCGTTGTGCTAAGGTGGTGGCGATGTTCATCTTTGTAGGTGGTTGATCTGATCTTGGTGGTAAGTGAGGTGTATAGCTAATTTTGCTATTATTTCGGCTGCTCTTGCGTGGTTAACACAGAGAATCTCAGAGAACTCACGGAGCTGCGCAGAGGTCCTTTATTCCAAATGCTCAAAAAGCCAGTGTAAAATCCGTTCCATCTCCTCCCGCAATTCGCGGATACGGCCCGGATAGTTATTGTGCATAAAGCTGAACAGATACACCTTGCCCTTCCGTGTGCGTAAATAACCACTCAGGCAATGGACGTGGCGGAGCGTACCCGTTTTAGCAAAAACAGCCGCTTCGCCCTGGGGATCAGCGTACCACTTACGGATGGTTCCCGACTGTCCACCCCGGGGAAAATGATCGAACAGTTGGGTACTGTCTACCGTGCGGTACAACTGGTCGAGCACCGCAATGACGCTCCTGGGGGTAAACTGATTGTAGCGCGACAAGCCGGAACCATCGACCCAGTCTAGCGGCTGCGGTAGTTGCCCTAAGAGCGTATCCCGAACGTAAGCTAAAATAGCGGAGGTCCGCAGGTGGCCGTAGCGCTCACTGCTGGCCAGGAGCAGTAGTTGCTCCGCCAGAAAATTATCACTATTCTGCATGTACTGGCGATAGAGGGTGTCCGGCAACGGGCTGCGCAAGGTCTCCACGCGAGTTAAATTCAAGGTGTCCATTCCTAGCAGTACTTCGCGCTGAAAAGTATCCGCTAACAATTCGGCAGCGAGTGGTAAGCTATAACGGAAAGCCAAGTAACGGTCCAGCTTTGTAGCGCTCAACGCTTTGGGTCCAAACTTGAAGACGTTGCGATCCTCGGCCCGGCTGAGCGTGGCACCCTCGGCGTCAAAAACAGTTTTATTTCGAAAATAATCCGGAGAGAATACGAGCGGAGAGAGTAGACTGTCCTTGGTAACGTGGACAAAATTACCGTAAATGGGCAGCGCCGCTTTTTCCAATTGATAGCCATAGGGATAATCATCCCAGGACCAGCCCTCCCCGAAGCGTTCATCTTGGTAATGGCCGTTGTGGAGCACCCAGACGGGTTCGGTGCGGGCGCGCAACCACGGGGCCAGCGTATCGTACCCCACGTAATCGGGATGAAGCAATAGCGGGTAACCCGTTCCCCACAGGTGGAGCGTATCCCCCGCCGCGCGGTAGCGGATAATGGGGGCGTCCTCGGTCAACAACTGCTGGGCGGCGAAGTAGGTAATGATCTTCGTATTGGAAGCAGGCGTATAGTATTTATCCGCCTGAATTTGGGACAACCAAGCCCGTTTTTCGGGGTCAAAAAGCGCAAAGCCCGTGAAGCCGCGCGTGAAGGTAGAAGACTCGCTGATGAGTGTTTCTAGCTGCCCAATTTCCTTGCGGGTAAGGGACTTCTGCGCCACGGATACGGTAGCTAAGCAAGCCACCAGCAGGAAGAGTAAATAATTTTTCAAGCGGGGTAGTTTTATCGGAAAGATAGGTCTAGCCACGCTATTGCGCAACACTAGCTGTCAAATTGTGGCTTGGCGCAAGGTATAGCTTGACATATTGGCAGTCTCTACGGCTTGGCACAGCCTTTGACGATTAGAGCTATGTATCGTTACGATTAACAAAAAATATTACAAAAGACCCTTTTATGAAAAAAGGAAACATAGCCGTACAGACGGAGAATATTTTTCCCATCATCAAGCAGTTCCTCTATTCCGATCAGGAAATTTTCTTGCGGGAACTGATCTCCAACGCCGTCGACGCCACGACTAAGCTGAAGACCCTGGCCGCCAAGGGCGAAAAAACGGGTGAACTCGGTGATCTGACCATCGAAATTCTGCTCGACAAAGAAGCTAAAACTCTCACTATCCGCGACCGTGGTATCGGCATGACGGAGGAAGAGGTCGAAAAGTACCTCAACCAAGTGGCTTTTTCTAGCGCCCAGGAATTTTTGGACAAGTACAAGGACGAGGCCAACATCATCGGCCACTTCGGACTTGGATTCTATTCGGCTTTTATGGTGGCCGATAAGGTGGAAGCGGTAACTAAATCTTACCAAGCCGACAGCCAGGGCGTAACCTGGTCCTGCGAAGGCGATCCTTCCTACGAGTTGACGGAAAACGACAAAACGGAGCGCGGTACGGACATCGTCCTCCACATCTCCGAGGACAGCACGGAGTATTTGGAAGAAAGCCGTATCGAAGAGCTCCTGAATAAATACTGCAAGTTCTTGCCCATTCCC
>JBCDIR010000114.1:0-7125 GCA_038748735.1 Bacteroidota bacterium
GGTAGTGGCACGTGTAGCGATATGGCTTCCACTAGTCTCAATAATGCGGGGGGGCAGTTAGCACTCAACGTGACGGGCAATGCGGGTGTTTGCGGTGGCACGGGTTCCATTAGCTTGATCATCACCGGTGGCTCAGCGCCTTACAACGTCAGTTGGACTGGACCTACGCCGGGTAGCCTAGTAGCGAATAGTAACAACGTACAATTGCCTAATCTCGGTTCGGGTAATTATACCATCACCGTTGCGAGTAATGGTTGTAGCGCCAGCATTGGCGGTAGTGTTCCGGCTGCAGCTCCTGGTTTGGACGTGACCCTCACGCCCATTAGCGGTAACTGTGGTAACGACGGCCAAATCAACGTGAGCATCACGGGCGGTAGCGCACCTTACACGATCAACTGGTCTGGTACGGAAAGCGGTAGTACCACGATTAACGGTACCTTCGTCACCATTCCGAACCTCAGCACGGGTAGCTACACCGTGAACGTTACTAGTGGTAGCTGTACGGATAGTTCCACTACCCCACTGAACAACAACAATGGCCAAATCAGCGTCAACGCTACGGGTAATGCGGGCGTCTGTGGCAGTAACGGTTCCATCAACCTAGTTGTTAGTGGCGGTAGCGCTCCCTACACGGTCAACTGGACGGGGCCTTCCTCCGGTAGTCTTTCGGATAATAGCAGTAGTATTCAAATTCCGAACCTGACGCCGGGGACATACACCGTTACGGTACTGAGCGGAGGTTGTACAACGACCGTCGCCAGCACAGTACCGACGGGTAGCCCTGCCTTAGACGTCGATTTGACACCGATCAACGGTACCTGCGGTAGTGATGGCCAAATTAACGTGACTATCACGGGTGGCGCTGCGCCGTATACCATCACGTGGTCCGGTACGGAAAGTGGCACGACGACTATCAACGGCACGTTTGTCACTATTCCTAACCTGAGCACGGGTACCTACTCCGTCAACGTGACCAGCGGCACTTGTAGTGATTACGCGGCAACGCAGATCAATAACGGTGGTGGCCAACTTAACGTTACGGCCCATCCGACTCCGGGTGTTTGTGGAAACACAGGTCAGATCGGTCTGAACATCAATGGCGGCAGCGGTCCTTACACCATCACCTGGACGGGTGCGGATAACGGTAGCCAAACGACCAACAGTGCGAACCCACAATTCGGCAACTTTGCACCGGGTACGTACACCTTTACGGTTAGTAGCAATGGCTGTTCGGCCAACGTAACGACGACCCTGGCACCACCTAGTCCCGACATCAACTTGGGCGCTAGTCCGATCAACGCTACTTGCTCGACGGAAGGTAGCATCCACCTGGGATACGCCAACGTCACCTTCCCCGCAACGATAAGCTGGAGTGGCCCAGAAAGCGGCACGGCAACGGTAACGGGTGGTAATTCTTACACCATCGGCAACCTCAGCCCGGGCACCTACGTCATCAGTATTATGGATGCTAACAACTGCTCCGATACGGAAATGGCAACGGTCAATGCCGCCGAAGATAATGTCGCTATCCAGACGACCATCAACAACGGTACTTGCACCACGGAAGGCTCCATCACGGTGCAAGCCTCCGGCGGAGACGGCACCTACGTACTGACGTGGAACGGTCCCGAAAGTGGCTCGGCCAACATCAGTATGGGGGCGTTTACGATTCCGAATCTGGACGCAGGCAATTACGTCCTGATGCTCAGCGACGGTAACGGCTGTGACGATCAGGAAAGCGTGACGCTGACCAATCCAGAAAATAACCTAGACGTAACGCTGATACCTACGAATGTGAGCTGTAGCGCCAACGGTCAAATTAACGTGAGTATCACGGGCGGTTCTGCTCCTTACACCATCACCTGGACGGGTACGGAAATGGGTTCAACGACGGTTAACAGCTCCAACGTGGTTATCCCGAATTTGCCCCAAGGCAGCTACACTGTAAGCGTAGTGGACAATGGAGGCTGTGCGGAAACACTTCCGACGACCATCGGCAATAACGGTGACCAGATCAGTGTAAGTGCTACGCCAATCACGGGCTTCTGTGGCGGTCTAGGTTTCTTCAACCTGAACATTAGTGGTGGCAACGCCCCTTACCAAGTCAGTTGGACGGGACCATCGCCGGGTAATACTACTTCAACGGGGGGGCAGCAGCAGATCAGTGGTTTACTAGCGGGAACGTATACCTTCACGGTCACGAGCGGCAATTGTAGTTCGACCATCACGCGCGTATTGGGGCCACCCAGCTCGAATATCGACATCACGGCTAGCCAAATGCCAGCGGTTTGTGGACAAGGCGGCAGCATTCACGTCTCCGTAGCTAACGCCAACGGTCCGGTCACCATTAACTGGAGTGGTCCTTCTTCGGGCAGCCAAGTCATCAATGGTTCTACGTACACCATCGGCAACCTGACGGGTGGTTCGTACACCATCACCGCTACGAGTGGCGGCTGTCAAGATGTGACGCAGATTACCGTTGGTAGCAACAACAGCAATATTTCCGTTACGGCTACGCCGACTCACGCCGTTTGCAACCAAAACGGTAGCATCCACGTGTATTGGACGGGCGGCTTTGCGCCTTACACCATCACTTGGTCGGGCGCGGCAATGGGTACGACTACGACCAACGGGAACAGCTTTAGCTTGCCCTCGGCAGCACCGGGTACGTATAGCTTTACGATCTCTAGTGGCAATTGTAGTGGTTCCGCCACCACGACCGTCAACCAGGCTAATAACAACCTAAGTGTTACGGCTACGCCGAATAACGGAACCTGTTTGGTTAACCCCAATTTTGTGGTGGACATTAACGGTGGTACCGGACCATATACCCTCAACTGGCAAGGACCCGAAACGGGCAGTACGCCAGTGGGTACTAATGGTAACTTCGTCGTCAACGTACAGACACCGGGCTTATACGGCTTCAACGTCACGGATGCCAATGGCTGTACGACTACGACCTTCGCCACGGTGGGCAATAACGACCTGGACATCAGCCTCAGCACTACGCCCGGGCAGTGTGGTGATAATACAACCTTGACGGTCACGATGACGAACGGAACGGGACCTTACCAAATCACTTATACGGGAGCGATTGAAGGGGCCGTGGTCAGTCAAACGACCACTTTCACCATCAATAATTTGCCGGGCAGTTTCTACACGGTTACCGTACAGGATGCGACGGGCTGTTCCGCTACGGATAACATCCAAGTGGTGAGCGGTCCTTCTGACCTGGACGTCATTCATACGGTCAGTAACCTGGGCTGCGGTGCCCTGAATAACATCTGGATGGACTTCTTCAACGGGCAGGCACCGTACACCATCGAGTGGTACGGACCGAGTGCCGGACAAGCAACGTCTACCCAGCACTACTACGACATTGAAGGACTAGGTTCCGGTGCTTACGTAGTGATTGTAACGGATGCGACCGGCTGTGTAAACGTACAGCAGGTCTACGTGGTAAATACGGTCAATAACCTGCAGGTAACCTACACGCCGATCAATGGCTCTTGTGGCGGACTCGCTTCGATTGACCTGGAACTGGACGGTGGTCAACCGTGGTACACCATTGCGTGGTACCGCGACGGCCAACCCGTGAGTGAAACGGACATCAACGCCAGTAGCTACACCATTCAAAATCTTACGGCGGGCACCTACTACGTCCGCATTACGGACGATAACGAGTGTCAGCAAGGAGAATTCGTGACGGTCACGGCATCGGGTAACACCCTGCAAGTGAGTACCGACATCATGGCACCGGGCTGTAATAACAATGGTTCGATTGTCTTAGACTACAACGGTGGTACTGCACCCTACGCTATTTCCTGGGTCGGTCCGCAGAACGGTAATATGGTGACCAGCAACACCAACTTTACCATTGACAATCTCCCGGGGGGAACGTACCAAGTGAGTGTTCAGGATGCGAATGGTTGTAGTAACAACTTCCCCGTCATGGTACCGGGTACTACAATGGGTAACTTAGCTGCCGACTTCGAGTTGGTAGCGGACGGTCTGACGATCAACTTGACGAACCAGTCGAGCAACGGCTTCTACCAATGGTCATTCGGTGACGGTAATATCGATTATGGGGAAGACATCACTTACACCTACGAAACGCCGGGAACCTATCAGATTTGTCTGACGGTTAGTGGTAGCTGTGGTTCGGACACGCATTGTGAAACGGTGACGGTCAGCTCGGACGGCAGTCTAGCAATTCTCGATTTGGGGGAAGGCAGCGGTGGTATGAACAGTACCATCAGCATTCCGGTGACACTACATAACGTGCAACAGATCATCTCCTTATCGGGAACCATCCAGGTAGTAGACGGAACGGTAGCTACGATTGTGGGGGCTACCAATGGTATCATTGCACCGCAGTTCAACGCCGTAACGGGTACCTTTAGTTACTACAATAACACGGGTGACGCCCTCAACTTTGTACCGGGTGAAGCACTCTTCTACGTGGACGTACTCCTAACGGGTAACGTCGGTGATAATACGGTTTTGACCTTTGCCAACGCACCGCTGGCCATTGAGATTGGCATCATGGAAAATGGTTTCCCCACCGTTATTCCGTACACGACCAACGACGGTTCGGCGAGCATTATACAAACCGCAGCCCTTCAGGGTCAACTTACGACTTACTGGGGTGACGGTATCATGGACGCGGAAGTGACCATCACTGGTCCGGGCTACAACGGCTCCATGATGACCACGCAAACGGGTGGCTACCACATGCCGGACCTGATGCCCGGTATGGAATACACCGTATCGGCCAACAAGGATTTGAATCCAGGCAATGGTTTATCAACCTACGCCCTGTTCATCGGTCAGCGTTTCTTGTTGGGCATGAACCCGCCACAGATTACCTCACCTTACCAAGTAATTGCGGGTGATGCTAACTGTAACGACGCGTTCACGACACTTGACTTGTTCTTGATACAACGCCTGATTATCGGTGCGGCGGACGAGTTCAACAGTTGTCCCTCGTGGGTATTCGTAGCGGACGATAGCGATATGCCGACCGACTTTGACGCCTACAACGTCTTCCCGTACAGCAACACCAACAGCATGATGTTGATGCAGGAAGAGACGGCGAATTTCGTCGGTGTGAAAGTGGGTGACATTCTTGGTCAGGCCAGTGCGGACAACGTCAGTGACGGCGACAGTGGTCGTACCCCAACAGGTGAACTACCCTTCGTAGCGGACAATCCGAGCGTGAGCGCGGGCGAGGAAGTGACCCTCTACTTTACGAGTGAAGCCTTTGCGGACATCGTTAGCTACCAGTTTGCGATGCAGTTTCCAACCAGTATGGTGGAGTTTGTGGACTTCACTCCCGCCACCGACCCAGCCCTACAAACGGTCATCATCGGTGATAATGAAGCAGCGGAAGGTAAACTGCGCGTCAGTTGGTTCAGCCTCAGCGGTCACGGGTACAGTGCCGACAGTGAGACGACGCTCTTTGCGTTGCGTTTCCGCGCCTTGCAGGACATCGACAACTGGAACAATATCCTCCGCTTGGACCCCGGCACGATGCTACCCGAAGCCTATAACGACTTCGACGAAGCATTAGACCCCGCTCTGGACTTCAACAGCGAAACGACGACGAATACGGACGAGGCAGGGGTAGCGCGCATCTTCGCGCTGTACCAAAACACCCCGAACCCGGTACAGGAGGAAACACTGATTCGGTTCTACTTGCCAGCAAGTGGTCAGGTACAGTTTGAGTTGCGCGATGCCTTCGGCAAACTCGTGCAACAGCGCGTACAGGACTACGGGGCGGGTGAACATAGTTTACTGTTGGATAATTTACAGTTGCCAGCGGGCGTTTACTACTACAGCTTGCGGTCGGGCGATGACAGCGCGACGCGTAAGATGCTGATCGTGAAGTAACACCTCAGCTTTGACATAATGGATCCCGAGTTTTCGTTTGAACGAAAATTCGGGATTTTTTAGCTTAGATTTTCCCAATAACTGAAACACATGAAGCGAGGTCTCCTCCTCTGCGGTACCTTATTATGTACATTTTTAGTGTGGTCACAAACCCTGACGCTGCAACTTCCTGAGGTTACGGTTGCGGATGATGCCACGGTGGACTTACCCTTGACGGTACAAGGTTTTGACAGTATTGTCAGTGTCCAACTATCGATCAATTGGGATACGGAGGTGGCCACTTATCAGTCCTTCGAGTTGGGGGCGCTACCATTGTTAGCCATTGGTGATTTTCAGGCGGCGGACGGCGAACTGCGGCTCAGTTGGTTTGACAATACGGGCGAGGGTCGTACGCTAGCCGACGGGACGGTCATTGCTACCCTTAGCTTTCAAGCGATGGGTTCGCCGGGTAGTACGACGCCATTGAACTTTACGGGAGAACCGCTCGCCATCCAGATCTTCAAGGCTACGGGCGTACCGGGACAGTTTGACCCGGTCGATTTTTCGCCGGATGATGGTCGCATTACTATCGAAGCTCCGCTGGGTTTTACGATTGCGATCAACGACGTCAGTTGCTTCGGGAATGATGATGGTTCGGCGGTGATCACGCTGGGGGTCGACCCGGATGATTATACGATTAACTGGTCGGGACCGAATGGTTTTACGGCGACGGGCTTGGCGCAAAGTGAGCTGGCGGCGGGTACGTACGACATCAACATCACGGACCAGAGTGGCGCTACGGTATTCACCTCCGAACTGACGATTAATGGCCCGGATAACCCGCTGACTTGGGTCAGCATCGACAGTACAAATACGGATTGTAATACCCCGAACGGTCTCATTCTCGCGGAAGCCACGGGAGGCACTCCTCCTCTAGCCTACACGCTGAATAACCAAATGAATACTACGGGTGATTTTATCAATCTGGGTGCGGGCGTTTACCAGCTCCAGGTAACAGATGCGAATGGTTGCACCTTGGCGGAAACGGTGAATATTGTTGCGCCGGGAGCACCCGTATTGAGCTTACCCGCTGAGATTTCGCTCTGTGAGGATGCACTCGTACTCGCGCCGGGCGGCTCGGGTACCTTTGCTTGGTCGACGGGAGAAAGCACCGCAACCATCACCGTCAACAGTATGGGCACCTACGGGGTGACGGTTACCAATGCGGACGGTTGTAGTGCCGAAGCCAGCACA
>JBCDIR010000115.1:0-7095 GCA_038748735.1 Bacteroidota bacterium
GATGGACGCGTTGCGCTGCGTCAGTTTGCTCCTTAGTCGAGTAGAAGGCGTTTTTTCCTAGCGCTGCACCGAAGGCTGCACCGTAGGTATTGATAAAGAAATCCGCTTTTTCTTGTGGAGAATTTCCGGCTAGCTCAATCGCCGTTGGCCAATGTACAAAGCTGAGGTTGTGATGGGGACGGTCAAAATGGAGAACTGCGGGTGCAGTGGCACGTAATAGTTCCAACCCTATATCTTTGTCGGTCTGTGCGTAGCAAACTGCACAGAGCAACAGGGGCATCCCTAACCCCATCACCAACCATTTCATACCTATCCCGTTTGAAGTTGAGACGCCTTCTTATATACGTCTAATTTTTAATACGGGGAAGGTAAGAAAAGGTTACGGTTAATTAGATAAAATCGTAATATGCCGCTCCTATGGCTTGGTTACCAAGAGGCGGCGGGTGAGTAACGGTTGTCCGTTAATGTCTTTGAGCGTGCATAAGTACAATCCTTTGGGAAACACTGTCACGTCCAAACGTTCTTCGTGGGTACCGCTAGCGCTAAAGCTGCGTTGAGCGATTTGCTTACCCGTCAAATTGAAAATTTCCAATCGGTAGTCGTCGTTCGGTAATTGCTCAAAGCGGAGTCGCGCTTCTACCATAGCCGGATTCGGATAGATGGCCACACCCGGTTTGCGGTAGGTCGTTGTGGATGTACTATTGACTATTTCGATCTTCTTGTACTCAATTTGCTGAATTTCGGACTCATCTTCGTTCGTCGTCACGACAGCAATGGGTTCTTTGGCCTCGCTGGACCAGTAGGAGTAAGTGATGGAGGTGTTAATACCCAATTCTTCCAACATCAGCAGCCCCGTCACAATGTCCGTCACGTCTACCCAGGGAAAAAAACCGACTTTTGCCTCTAGGGTTAGTTCGCGTTCTTCGGTCCGCTTTTCACGCAGTACGTCAAAAGTACCACTCGGAATCTCTAGTGTTCCCCAGGCATCCACGATGTCAGTACGGGAGGTGTTAATACTTACCCGCAGGGAGTCCGGCGTAATGGGTAAGCTATCTAAAATACCGCTTGGTAACTGGTCCGCTGGTACGGTAATTTGTAGTGCGGACTCATTATTACGAACGTCAAAAAACGCCAACGGTGCCCAGCGGTCTACGTAGGCCGGGTTAAAAGGCGCACTTACCTCTAAGCCAAAACCCAAAGGGTCAGCACCTGCGTAAGCAATAACCGAAAAAGCATCGGGGGTAGAGGTGTAATAGCCTTCGCCCACGCCACCAATTTGGGTAAGCAGCAGGTCCGCTGTTGGGTATTGATCACCCACAGTACCCGTAGTGGGGCTAGCGTAAATATTGATGAGTTCAAAGCTCTCTTCTAGATTGGTAAAGTCCCAAGTTTGATCTCCTCCGGCGGGGGTGATGACAAAACCGTCGGGTCCGTCCACGTCCACGGAGGTGCGGAGCGTATCGCCCAAAATAGGAAAGTAGTCTGCCGCTTCCAGCGTAATCTGCGCGCTCGCATGGTAAATGGTCAAAAACGCTAGGAGAGAAAGTAAAATCTGCTTCATAAGAATCGGTTCCTGAGGTAAATTCCCCCCAAAGATAGGCTATTTATATGGTCTCCGCTGGCGTACGACCGATAATAACATTTTGGTAAGCGCCTAAAGTAAGCTCTGCAGTACTTCGTGCGAGTGTACCGTCCCCATACCTTCTAGATGCAGTTGATAATAGCGGATGAGTTGGCTTAACAGCGCCCGTCGCTGACTGCGGTCGGACGTAATTTGATCGGCCTGCGCTAGTGACGTACGCAAAATAGCCGCCAGCAATAGCGACAGCTCCTCCGTTAGGTAAGCCGGATGATTGGGTAAGGTAGATACGAAATCGCCCTCCTGCAAATCAAAAAAAGGGGTGGCCGGACGGTAAGTTCCCGAGGGGTAGAACCCGAGGTAGCGCGATAGCTCGATCAAGTAGCAGAGCGGGTAATGAGCGAGGGACGTGGTGGTTTCGTCGAGGGTCAAAAAGCTTTGCCAAAGGAAATGAAAAAGAGCGGCGTTCTCCTCCCGTTCGCGGATGGACTTACGGGCAATTTCTACCCAAAACAAACCTACGGTCCCTTTGCGCACGTCGAAGGGAATGCCACTGTACAGTTGGGCGGGGCGTATTTCTTTGAGTCGGTTGAGGTCCCGGTTTTCGCGCTCGTAGGCGACAATGTCCAGTAAGCTCATCACTTGTAGCAAGCTGGCCTTAGTTCGGGCTTTCGCCGAACGTACACCGTTGATGACGTATTTGCGCAGACCATAGTGCTCGGTATACAGCTCAGCGATGAGGCTGGTTTCACCGTACTTATGCGTGCGAAAAACGATGGCTCTGGTCTTAATTAACATGCGAATCGTTTATTTCACCCCCGATTCCAAAATTGTCAATTGTAAATCATCCGCCGCTAAACGGGCGGGAACACCCACGGGTAGGGTACACATATTATCAATGTGTCCGATGGGTAAACCGTAAGCAATCGGAATGGGTAAGTCGCCCAGACGGTCCCGGAGGGTTTGTTGCAGCGTCAGGGAAAAAGTACCTGCCTTGGCTTCACAATCGTTGAAAATGCCGAGTACGATTCCTGCCGCTTTTTCCAGTG
This sequence comes from Bacteroidota bacterium, assembly GCA_038748735.1. Lineage (GTDB taxonomy): Bacteria > Bacteroidota > Bacteroidia > Chitinophagales > Saprospiraceae > Lewinella. The sequence continues at coordinate 2,629 of JBCDIR010000115.1, forward strand.
GCCAGGCTTGGCGCAGCGTCGTCAGCATTCGGTCAATACGGTAAGGCTTCTCGCCAATGTCTTCAATAAAGAGCAGTTTGCCGCGGACGTCGGGTGCGTAAGTCGTACCCACCGAACTGGCCAGTAGGCTGAGGTTACCACCCACGAGCGGCCCGGTCGCCGTGCCACCACGAATGGTCTGTGGTTCGTAAGCCGAATCCGTCTGCGCTTCGTCGAGTTGTACTGCGGGTGGAGCAATCACCAGTGGGTGGCTGGGTTCAAAAAGCGTTCGCTGTACCTGCTCCCGCGTATAGTCCGTAAAAGTGGATGCCCCCACGGGCCCGTGGAAGCTGACCAACTGGCTACGTTCCCAAAAGGCATTCAATAAAGCCGTAATGTCGCTATAACCAATGAAAACTTTTGGATTTAGTTTGACGAGCCGGTAGTCGATTTGTTCCAGTAAGCGAGGCGTGCCGTAGCCACCACGCGCGCACCAGATTCCTTTGATCTTGGGATCAGCAAAAAACTGGTGTAAATCACTCAGACGTTGGGCATCCGTACCCGCCAAGGAGCCGTAGCGATCCCGCAAGTGTTGCCCCATGACAACTTTTAGCCCCAGGCTTTCCAGGTTAGTGACGGCTTTTTGCAAGCTGTCGTCGGAAATAAAGGAGGCGGGCGTAATCAAGCCAACGGCATCCCCCCTGCGCAAGCGCTCGGGACGACGCAAACGCGCCGGCGTAGCCCTGCTAGCACTGAGGGCCAGTCCTGCTGCGCCGAGCGTGAGGGTCCGGGTAAACGTGCGCCGCCGCATTAGATGTCGAGCAGCAATTGGTTCGGATTTTCCAGCAACTCCTTGACGCGCACCAAGAACGTGACCGAAGTGCTACCGTCGATGATGCGGTGGTCGTAGGAGAGGGCCAAGTACATCATCGGACGGATGACGACCTCGCCGTTCACGGCTACGGGACGCTGAATAATATTGTGCATACCGAGAATAGCCGACTGCGGCGTATTCAAAATTGGCGTGCTGAGCATGGAGCCAAATACCCCACCGTTGGTGATGGCAAAGGTGCCGCCCTGCATTTCTTCGAGGGTCAACTCGCCACTACGCGCACGTCCGGCTAGGCGCTTGATTTCCAGTTCTACTTCCGCAAAATTGAGCGATTCGACGTTCTTTACCGGAGGTACTACCAAGCCCGTAGGGGTAGAAATGGCAATAGAAATATCCACGTAATCGTGGTAGATGACCTCGTTACCGTCGATGTAAGCATTGACGTCGGGCTTTTCGAGGAGGGCTTTGGCGCAAGCCTTAGCGAAGAGCGACATGAAGCCGAGTTTGACGCCAAATTTCTCCACAAATTTTTCCTGCACCTCCTTCCGCAACTTCATTACGTTGGTCAGGTCCACCTCGTTGAAGGTGGTCAGCATGGCCGTTTCGTTTTTGGCCTTGGTCAGGCGCGCGGCGATGGTGCGGCGCATCCGGCTCATCTTCTTGCGCGACTCGCCGCGGCTAAAGTCAGCGCGGGGTGCGGGCGTACTCGGTGCGCTGGGGGCAGCCGCAGGAGCAGCTTTAGCCGTAGCAGCCTCGGCATCCGCTTTAGTGATGCGACCGTCGCGGCCAGTGCCGTTGACGTCATTCGGAGCAATACCCTTTTCGGCTAAGATTTTGTTCGCCGCTGGGCTGGGGTGCCCCGTAGCGTAGGTAGCTGCGGGTTGTGCCGGGGCAACTTGCTCGCCGGGGTTTTCGACCAGCTTGTCGGGCGCTGCCCCGCCAGTAGCGGTCTCAGGCTTTTCCGGCGCAGCAGGGGCCGTATCGCCGCCACCGCCGCCGGGCGCACTCACACTCGTATCAATTTTGGCTACTAACGCACCAATCTCCAAGTCATCATCCTCCGCAGCGACGTGGATGAGCTTGCCCGCCGCTTCGGCTGGAAATTCCAGGGTGGCTTTGTCCGATTCAAATTCACAAATAGGCTCATCCAAGGCAATGTATTCGCCGTCGGCTTTGAGCCACTGCGAAAGGGTTACTTCGGTGATGGATTCCCCAATCACGGGGACTTTCATTTCTACGATACTCATGTGCGTGAGGGCTGTTTTTTTGGAGCGGGTAAGATACCGCTATTTGTGTAATTACAGTACGGGACGGAAAAATGTTCTTTTAAATCCTGACCTGGGCCTTGAATCTATACTACTTCAATCCATATCTTTGCGTAAAGTCAAAATAGTTCGGGCGGTAATTTGTGCTAACCCCAGACAAGTTCAATAGGGTAGATTTCATTTTGTCGGTGGGCATCCCCAGGTTCACCAAACTCTTGGAAGTTTAATGAACCGATTTCTTCGAATAATGCGACATTTTGAAATACACCCGTTCAATACAATCTTCAGACGATGAAACTTTTACTCAGTATTTTTACTACGCTTTTACTCAGCTTTTCCACCTTCGCTCAGGGCATCGACTTCTTCCACGGCGAGTGGTCGGCAGCACTGGAACAAGCCAAAGCCCAGGACAAGCTCATTTTTGTGGATGCTTACGCCGAATGGTGCGGGCCGTGTAAGCGGATGGCGGCCAATGTTTTTCCTCAGGAGGCCGTTGGTGCGTACTACAATCGCAATTTTATTTCGCTAAAAATAGATATGGAGGCACCGGAGAATAACGAATTCCGGGGCAAATATCCGGTAGCGGCCTTTCCGACCTTGTTCTATATCGACGCAGCGGGAGAGGTGGTTTCCAAAGTGACGGGCGCACTCGATGCCGACAAACTTATTGCCGCCGGGAAATCTGCCCTGGCCCAGGCCGAGCCCAGTGAAGACTACGCCACGGCCTACGCAGATGGTGACCGTGACCCGGAGTTGGTATACAAGTACGTCCGCTCGCTCATCCGCAACGAGGAGTCTCACCTGAAAGTAGCCAATGATTATCTCCGCGATCAGGATGACTTGAATACCAGTGAGAACCTCCAATTTATCCTCCTAGCCGCTACGGAAGCCGATAGCCGGATTTTCAAGATGATGACTGACCGCAAGGCTGCCATCGTCGCCGAGACCTCGGAAGATATGTTTTACGGTCAAGTGCGCGCGGCTTGTGAGGCCACCGTGCGTAAGGCCATTGAGTACAGCAGCACCAGCCTTCTGGACGAAGCAATAGCCCAAATGGAGACCCACCACTCGGCGGAGGCTGCCCAGCAATTCCGCTACCAGAGTCAGATGCAGTACGCCAAAGCCCACCGCGACGCTGAGCGCTACGCCACCGCCGCCGAGGGGCACCTCAAAGACATCATCTACGACGAAGCGAGTAAAACCCACGACTTCGCCCTCCGCATTGCCAACGAGTTTCCCCGCGAAGCAGCGGTACTCGACGTAGCTTACGCCGCCGCCGCACGTACCCTAAAATTACAGAAGGACACTTGGCGCCACCATTACACCTTAGCGGTCATTGAAAAAAAGCGGGGCCGGACCAAAAAAGCACGCCAAGCCGCCGAGGAAGCCAAGAAGCTGGCCGAAGAAGAAATGCCGGGTGCTGTACGTACGCTGGATCAGTTTTTGGAGGAGTTGGAGTAGTATCGTTTTGGGTTTAATGGTAAGGAGGCGGATGCGGACAGTGAGTGGGGAAGTCAGACGCATTATGACTATGGGTTTAGGATTTACAATCCATCCATAGCACGCTTTTTGAGCGTTGATCCGTTGGCACCGGATTATCCTTGGTATACGCCGTATCAGTTCGCGGGCAATAAGCCTATTGCATTCATTGATTTAGATGGGTTAGAAGAATTTCCGGCATTCTTAGCTGATGAGTATAAAAGAGATTATCCGCATTTCTATGATCTCATTACGTCAGGACACCTTAATAAGAGCATTCTTAGGTCCCCTAAAACGCTAGAAGTCTTAAAGCGAAATACTGTCGGTATGCTTACCCCAGAGCAAATTAGAAAAGACATAAATAGCGGACCACTATTGGTTCTGAGTAATTCATCACTTTATCAAGGTCAGACAACTTATGGAGAAAATTCTATTTCTGGGGCTGGACCTGATGATATTACTATTGAGATAGATGTTTCTCTTGTAGAAGATTTTGAAGTAGCTATGTCTGATTCAGAATCTCCGCTTATGAAAAAGCGATTAGCTCTACTTGATTTGTATATGACGTTCATAAATGAATATACTCATTATGGTGATGCTCTTGATCGGTTCGATGCTGTACTGGATGAAGATGGTAATGTTGTAAATAGTGAACTTGATGATTTTGCTGATGATGGCTTATTTCGACGAAAAGAATATGACGAGGGTAATAATTCTGTTCAATCGTTATTTGGAGAATTAATCTATTCAACAGACGAAGAAAAGGCTAGTGCTTTATTCGAAGTATTTTTAAATAGAGTAATGGGGAAGCAAACTGGTGAAGGAGGTGCGATTATTGAACAAGATGAAGATCACCCTTTCCCAAGAGATCCAACTATTGTGCCTGAACTACCAGAAGAAAAATGATTAGAA
>JBCDIR010000116.1:0-7086 GCA_038748735.1 Bacteroidota bacterium
AGCAAGTCGAGGATTTCACGGAGAAAATGCGAAATTTAGTCGGCCAGTGCCAATAGACATTACTTACTTCCAATAGAATCCAGTAGACTAGCGTAATTTTCCTAATTTTGCGTCGTTTTTGACCTAAAAAAAGCTGGTTTGAGGTGCTATTGATAGCAAACCTTAATTACTATTTAACCAAGTTGATACCAACCATGTACCCTTTAAGGACCATTTTATCGACGCTGCTGCTGACTATTGCTACTATCGTAATGGCGCAGCAGGATGACCAACGCGTGCTCTTTACCGTAGAAGATACGCCCGTCACGGTGGAGGAATTCACCTATATTTATAGCAAAACGAACGGTGAGAATGCGACTTTCTCGGAGGAATCACTCCAAGAATACCTTGATCTCTACGTCAAGTTCAAGCTCAAAGTAGAGCGTGCTAAAGACATGCGCCTGGATACTATACAAGTACTCCAAGAAGAACTAGCGGGTTACCGCCGTCAATTGTCGGACAGCTACCTCATTGATCGCTCTATCACGGACCGACTCATCCAGGAAGCTTACGACCACAGCACTAAGGATGTCGACATTAGTCATATTCTGGTGGCAGTACGCCCCACCGCTGCTCCTGCTGATACCCTAGCCGCTTACCAGCGTATTCAGGCGGCTGCCGAACGCATCCAAAAAGGCGAAGATTTCGCCACGGTAGCTAAGGACGTCTCTGAGGACAAGTACAGCAAAGACAAAGGAGGGCGTATTGGGTTCACCACGGCGCTCTATCCTGCGGGTTTACACAATCTGGAGTACGCCGCGTACCGTCTGCCGGAAAATACGGTGTCCATGCCCATTCGGACCAAAGCGGGTTATCACCTCTTGCTGGTAAACGAGCGTCGTCCTGCCCGGGGCGAGATGGAGGTGGCCCACATCATGATCCGCAAGGACGAAAGTACGAGCAGCGCCGCTGCCAAGACGCAGATTGATAGTATTTACAATTTGCTCCAATCGGAAGCAAGTAGTTTCGATCAACTGGCCCGCAACCTGAGTGAGGACACGCGCACGGCGGGTAATGGTGGTTACCTCGGCTTTTTCGGTATCAGCCGTTACGAAAAACCCTTCGAGGATGCGGCCTTTTCTTTGACGGAAGACGATACTTATACCACCCCCGTAGAGACGAGCCTGGGTTGGCACATCATCAAGCGACTTTCTCGCAAGGCGATACAACCTTTCCCCGACGAAAAACCTCGTTTAGAAGGAAAAGTTAAGCAAGATCCCCGCTTCGAGGATGCGAAGAAAGCTTTGCTCCGCAGTATTCGGGATAGCAATAACTTCCGCGAGGACGATGCCCTGTTGAACGAATACATCACGACGCTGCCCGATACCTTTACCACCTTCCGCTGGAAGGCAACCAACGTAGACGACCCCCGCGTCATTTTTGAGTTAGGAGACGATTACGAGGTCACCCTCGGAGAATTGGCTACTTACTTGACTAAAGCGACTCGTCAGCGGGTGACCTACGCCCGCGAGGGGGACCCGGAGACGGTGGCACGCCGCTTGTACGATCAGTTTGTGGACGATCAATTGTTGAAATTTGAGGAGACGCAACTGGAAAAGCGTTACCCCGAATTCCGCAGCCTGATGCGCGAGTACGAAGAAGGCATTTTGCTGTTTGAAGCTACTAAAATGGAAGTGTGGGACAAGGCGGCACAGGATACGGTTGGTCTGGAAAAATTCTTTACGGGCGTAGCCGGTAAATACCGTTGGGCACCGCGCGCACGGGTGACGACCTACCGCGTCGGCACCAATTTTGCCGAAGAAGCCGAAGCCATTCGCGCCTTTGCCAGCACCCACACCGCCGAAGAAGTCAAAGCAGCATTCAACATTGAAGGGACCACTAAGCTGGTAGCCGAAGAGCGTACCTACGAGAAATTCCGCAACACGGAACTCTCCGAAATGGAATGGGCAGTAGGCACCGTTTCTGACCTAGTCGAGAACAAGCGTAGCCGCAACATCAAGTTCCTAAAAATAGAGGAACTCTTCGAGCCCGCGAATAAAACGTTGGCCGAAGCGCGTGGTTACGTCATTGCGGACTACCAGGATGAATTGGAGCGGGCGTGGGTCGCTGAGTTGCGCAAAGCCTACGACGTGAAAATCAATCAGAAGGTATTCAAAAGCTTAATTCAGTAGTTTGAGGATACACATTGTTATACACGGGCTGCTCCTGCTGCTAATGGGAGGAATGACAAGCTGTGATACCCTGAGTGGAGAAGCAGTAGCGGCAGATCGGTTGCTGGCAAAGGTCGGCAGCAAATCGTTGTACATTTCCCAGATGGAAGGCATGTTTGTTCCTGGTCTGAGTTCATCCGACAGTGCGCAAATTATTCAGACCTACGTCGGGCGTTGGTTGCGGGAAACCGCTATTTTGGCGGAAGCCGAAAAAAACGTACCCGCAGATTTCAACATCAACGAAATGGTGCGAGATTACCGGGCGTCTCTGTTGACGAGCAATTACGAAAAAGTACTCGTAGAGCAACGTTTGGATTCGATTATCACGCTGGAAGAGTTGGAGCGTTTTTACGTCGAAAACCAGCTCCTGTACGAACTGCAAAAACCGATTGTACGTTGCTACTTTATCAAGGTTCCGACTCCAACTCCTGAGGGTAATCGCCTCCGGGAACTGTGGAACCAAGTAGAAGAAGACCCCGCCGCCCTGCAAGCCTACTGCGAACAGTACGCCGAGGTAGCACTCCTGAAGGACAGTCTTTGGTACGCCGTAGAAGACGTAGCGCAGCAGTTGCCCGAAGGAACGCTGACGGTAGCCAACATTGGCGACAAGCGAGAATTTACCCAGCGCGATGCCCAACACCAGTACTATTTTCGCTTGTTTGAATTGAAAAAACGCACCGAAATTGCGCCCTTATCTTACGTAGAGGACCAAGCTCGGAAAGTGATATTACACAAACGTAAACTCCAATTGGTAGAACAACTCAAGGAAGAAATCTACCAGCGAGAATTGGATAACGGTGAGGTCGAAATATTTTACTAAGCTCATGCTCTTAGCAACCGTTAATACGGTTAAAATTGTAATCAAGTAAATAACACGACTTCAAGATAAATAACAACAGCATGCGTCAAGTATTCCTAACGCTACTTTGTACGGTCCTCAGCCTGACGGTGACGGCCCAACGCGAAATGATTGATCACGTAGTGGCCATGGTTGGCAGTGAGATCGTACTCCTTTCGGAGGTAGAGGAGCAGTTTTCTTTGATGAAATCGCAGAACCCTACGCTGGCTCAGCGTGGCGGTTTACGTTGTGACATCATGGACCAGTTACTGGCCACTAAGCTGTTGGTCAACCAAGCGCGCTTGGACAGTATCGAAGTAACGGAAGCCGAACTGGAAGAGCAACTCAACGCGCGGATTGAACGTATTCTGGGTTTCATGAATGGGGACTTAGAACAGTTTGAAGCCTACTACGGTAAGACGCCTACGCAAGTCAAAGAGGAATTTCGGGAAGACCTCGAAAACCAACTCTTGGCCGAGCGAATGCAAGCACAGATCATCGCCAACGTAGCCGTGACGCCTTCGGAGGTGAAAAGTTTCTACGAGCAAATACCGCAGGATAGCTTGCCCTATTTTGGCTCGGAAGTAGAGGTGCGAGAAATTGTCTACCATCCGCCCGTCAACGCCGAAGAGCGCCAAAAAGCGATTGATAAACTCACGACCCTACGTGAAGAGATTCTCACTGGCGCTACGACTTTTGAGGAAGCTGCACAACGTTTCAGCGACGATGGATCGGCCCGAATTGGTGGTGACCTGGGGTGGGCCAAGCGCGGAAAATTCGTTCCAGCATTCGAGGCAACGGCCTATCAGCTAGAACCTGGCGAGCTCAGTGAAGTAACCGAAACCGAATTCGGTTTCCACTTGATTCAGCTCATCGAACGGCGGGGTAACTCTATTCACGTGCGCCACATTCTGGTACGGCCAGAAATTACGGACAATGACCTACAACTAGCCCGTCATCACCTGGACTCCGTGCGCACTTTAATCCTCGATGATTCGTTAACCTTTTCGGTAGCGGTCAAACGTCACGGTAACGAAGACGAACAGAGTTACAATAACGATGGTCGCATGACGAACCCGGCCACTGGTAATACCTTCTTTGACGTGGCGGAATTGGACCCGGATGTCTATTTTGCTATTGATACCCTGGACGTAGGCGGTATCACGGCGGCCTTCCCATTCGCTGGTCCGACGGGGGAAACCTTCTACCGCATCGTAGAGTTGCAGTCCCGAACGGCACCGCACCGTGCTAATCTGAAACAGGATTATAACCGTATTATGATTGCCACGAAGGAGTCAAAAGAAAACGAGTTCATGAGCGAATGGGTAGAGAAACGGGTCTCCTCTACCTACCTCCAAATTGACGGGCGTTTCGACGGTTGCCCGAGCCTGAATAAGTGGCGCGAGGATGCCATTCGTCCTTAGAAGCGTTAGTGCTTCAGTGGAATGCGCACAGGATATTCGCAACGTACGGGGCGATTATCCAAGCGTGCGGCGAGCAAGGGCGGGAAATACGGTGGTAGCAAGTTGAGCCACTCCCGCAAGCGATCATCCGACGGACTTTGCTGAGCTACGCGGCTAACCATTCCGTCCCGTTCTACGATAATATTGACCGTGAGGGTAGTCTGCTCACTGTGGTAGTCCGTCGGTAGAGGCAATTCGTAGTAGGCAAAGCTATAAAGTGATTCATCCGTACAAGTAATCCGTTCTTCCTGTGTAGTGGTATCGGGGCAGCCCGCCCAAAACGGCGGCGTGTCTACCTGTTCAGGCGTATATAAGGCATCGGCGGTGAACGCGGCTAACGCTTCGGCGGAAGCCGGGGCGTCGGCGATAATCCACGCCAGCGTGTCGCAACTCAGTAGCTCATCTTCTTCGTAGTGGCAGTAGCGCCACAGTTCTCCATCCTCGTAGTATTCGTACCATTTTCCCGTGCGTAAATTGGTGCGGAAGTGTCCGACGGTAGCTTCCTGTCCGTTGGGATAATACGTCGTCCAGCGGCCGTCAAGGGTTTTGCGGCGGCGGTCGGCGTAGGTGATCACCTCGCGGATTTGGCGGTTGTTGTCGTAGCGGCGTTCGATGTAGTCACCATTGCGGGTACGTTCGATGGTGTAACCCCGGTCGGCTTTGGTAACCGTGCTAGTGGAGGGGATGTATTCAGCGTACTGGATGGCCCAATAGTGCGTTTGGCCCGTCACCCAAAAAGAGACTAGACAGAACAGAAAGAGCGAGTAGAACTTCAAGTTTAAACCAGTTTTGCGATGGTCAAAAAAAGTGGGCGCGGACCAACTCAGTTAGGCTGATGTCCACGCCCTTATTTATAGCTACCTTTTATGGGTCGGTATTAGACTCTTTTCAAAATTCGTACTAAGCTAGCTCTAAAGTCGCTAGTTCACGGTCCATAACGTAAAACCATAGCGGAGGAACCAGCGCCATCAAAATAGACCCTGGATAGCCCAGCGGTAAGACGGGGGCTTGCGCGTGATGGTCCAGGATTTGGTACTTCTTATTCGCTAAAAAATGATGGTCAGAATGGCGGGTCAGCTCGTAGAGCATGATCCGCCCGAGGTGATAATTCGCGTTCCACGAGTGGTGTGGCATCACCCGCTCGTAACGGCCATTTTCGAGGCGCTTACGGCGCAAGCCATAGTGTTCGACATAATTGATGGACTCCAGCAGTAGTACGCCAATGAGACTAGCCAAGAGTACGGCAACTCCTAATTGCCACGTGGGCGTTAACCCAAAGACGACGGCAATATAAATAGCTTGGTAAACGGTAAAGCGAATCATTGCGTTATCCCAGCTCCAGAACGCTTTTTTCTGGCGGCGTAGTTGCTCCGTTTCCAGTTCCCAAGCCGAGCGGTACGATCCGAAGAGTGACCTAAACCAGAAGGTATAGATCAACTCACCCTTAGCAGCGGAGGCCGGATCTTCGGGCGTGGCTACGTTCTTGTGGTGTCCGCGATTGTGCTCAATAAAAAAGTGCTGGTAAAGGTTAGGTAGTAACAGCGCCTTAGCTAAAAGCTGCTCGAACGGCTTAGTCCGGTGACCCAACTCGTGCGCCACGTTGATTCCGCAGGTTCCCAGCACAATCCCTACGGCCAGCACGTGTCCTACTAGTTCGGAGGTCGTGTAGGTTACCGTATTAAGTTGGTACAACAACAGGGCAACGATACCGTAAATCAGTGGTACATTAAGGTATAATAACCAATCAAACACCCGATCTGCTAGGTAATCGTCCCGCTCCTCTTCGTTGAGGTTAACCTGACTTTGTGGCAAAAAATGTTCGAACAGAGGAACAAACCCGAAAGCAAAAATGACCGTTGCGTAGGGTGCGTTATAAAGCAAGCCCAAAATGGCGCTTAGAGGAATGGCGTAAGCCGAAAGATACTTCACACTCTTCATTTCATGCTGTATTTATCGTAAACGATTCAATCCTTCTAGCGCCTGTGGATAGTCAGGTGCTAGACGTAGTGCGTGTTCATAGTCTTGTTTGGCTTGTGAGGCGTTACCGAGATTTTCAGCCGCAAACCCTCGGTAATAATAAGCGGAAGCATAGCGAGGCGAGTTTTCAATCGCCATCGAAAAATGCTGGTAGGCTCGGTTCAATGAGTCCAACTCTAGATAGACTAGGCCCGCATTGAAACAAGCACGGCGGTCCATTGGCTGCTCACGAATAGCTTGTTGGTACAGCGCAAGGGCACCTTGTGGATTGTCTTGGTCCCAAAGATACTCCGCTTTTGCGTTTAATGCAATAGTTCCATTTTTATCTACGTCAATAGCGTTGTTAAAAAAGGCTTCCGCTAGCTCACCGTCGATAGCTGCGTGTAACTGGCCCAGCTTAATCCAGGTGTCCAGCATTTCGGGATCATTCTCGGAGCTTTCTTGGTAAGCGTTGATGGCCCGGTTGATGTCGCCCAGCTCTTCAAAATTTTTACCCATAAAAAAATAGGCTAGTGCGTTTTGCGGATCCCGCTGCAACACTTGGTCGATGCTCTTCAGGGAGCTTTCGTTTTGTTTTAAAAAAAGCTGAATCTCGCTC
>JBCDIR010000117.1:0-7014 GCA_038748735.1 Bacteroidota bacterium
CCCAAGTTACTCCCACACGAGGCTGGCGCAGCGCGATGACCCTTCCACGGGAGCTGGTTCTGGAAAACACGGCTAAGGGTCCACGGTTGATACAGCAATTACCAAACGAACTACAAGCGCTACGCGAGGAGCCACAGGAGATCGAAATTGGTACTACTCCGTCCCAAGTACTGAACCTATCTCCACAGCAGTTGGAGCTGATGCTGCGGGCGGCGGTGGACGAGCGTTCCCGTACCCGCTTCGGTTTTGAGTTAACGAACGAGGCGGGGGAGCGCTACCGCATCGGTTACGACGCGGGTACCCAAAACTACTTCAGTGATCGACGCCAAGCGGGTAAAACGGACTTTTCTCCCCAATTTGCCGACAGTCTCCACCTGGCCCCGAAACAGCTAGAGGGTGCGCTCATCACCATGCAATTGGTCTTTGACCGCTCCTCCGTGGAACTACTGGCCGACGATGGATTAGTAGCCCTAACGGATTGCTATTTTCCTAACCAAGACTTTACTACCATCACCTACTTTGTGGATAGTACGGACGTGAGTATACAACGCTTGGAAGCTTGGGAATTGGAAGGAATTTGGTAGAGGGATTTAGTTCAGGCTAACCATGGCTAGTCGAACACAGCCTCCGTGAGTAGGCAACTCTACCGTAAGCATTGCAAACTGTCGCCAGAGCGATGTTTCAACCCAACATCACGCAACGAATTCATAAATGAAGGTGTTTAGATAGCTAAGACGTAAGTCTTTCTTACTTTTGCCCAGCTTTAAATAAAAAATAGTGTTATGAGTGCAAACGGCACCAGTACAGATACAGAAAAGTGCATCATTATCGGGTCCGGTCCGGCAGGATATACGGCGGCGGTCTACGCAGCGCGTGCCAATTTGAAGCCACTGCTTTTCACGGGCGAAGAACCCGGTGGCCAGTTGATGATTACCACGGACGTGGAGAATTATCCCGGTTACCCGGAAGGGGTGATGGGTCCCCAAATGATGGAGGATTTCCGCAAGCAAGCGGAACGATTCGGTACCCGCGTTAAGATGGAGATGATCACGAAGGTAGACTTCAGTGGTCCGACCCACAAAATTTGGACCGAAGGAGGAGACGAATACCACGCGGACAGCATCATCATTTCTACGGGAGCGAGTGCCAAGTGGCTCGGTCTTGAGTCCGAGAAAAAATACATGAACCAAGGCGTTTCAGCCTGCGCCGTTTGTGACGGCTTCTTCTTCAAAGGGCAAGACTTGGCCATCGTCGGTGCGGGTGACACAGCGGCGGAAGAGGCGCTGTACCTTTCCAAGCTGGGGACTACCGTCCACATGCTCGTTCGCCGCGACCAAATGCGTGCGTCCAAGATCATGCAAGACCGCGTCAAGCAAACGGAGAACATCCAAATTCACTGGAATACCGAAGCACAGGAAATTCTCGGCGACGACAGCGGCGTAACGGGTGTGCGCGTCATCAATAACCAGACGCAGGAAACCAGTACCCTCGCGGTGAAAGGCTTTTTTGTAGCCATCGGCCACAAACCCAATACCGACATTTTCAAGGACTGGCTCGACAGCGACGAGGCAGGGTACTTGGTTACTCACCCAAAGAGTACTCATACGAATATCGAAGGGGTCTTCGCCAGCGGCGACGCCCAGGACAATATCTACCGTCAGGCCGTGACGGCGGCGGGTACGGGCTGTATGGCGGCCCTTGATGCGGAGCGGTATTTGACGGAGAAAGGCGTGATTTAGTAGCGGGAGGTGGGCGCTGTGCGCGCTATGGATACAGGACCGGCTTTGCCCTCTAGAACGTTCGGCTGCTACCTCACCGTAGGTAGAAGGACAGTAAGAGACTGGCCTCAACAATTTTATCCTTCCGCAGCTTTCACGTTGAGAACTGATCCCGAATTTTCGTTAGCCCGGAGATTCGGGATATTTTTATGATGTTTCTGTCTAATTGCAGGAATGAATCGGTACTGGTCTATTGCGAGGTCGTCTCCAGCAATTCTTCCACATCAATTTTACGATCCAGGCCGCTCCGGTTCATCAAACGGACTTTGCCAAACACCTCATTTTCTTGCCAAGCCCGGTCGTGCAAGCCGAAGACCCAGAGGGCGTTGGCGTAGCTATTAGCGTTATTGCCATCCAAAAAATATTTATTGTTAAGGTACAACAGCGTCTTCAAAGCGTATTGGGGCGTGTTGCTCCAAGCCAGGATTTGTTTTCCCCAGTACATCCTCAGGTGATTGTGTAAGTACCCGCGTTCACGGAGTTGCTGCTGACAGGCATTCCAGGCTTCGTCATGCGTGTTTCCCTGCTCGAATTCGGTGCGGGTGTAGACATGCTCCCGCTCATCAGATTTGTGTTGATTCAAGGTCTCCTTCGCCCAGTCTGGCAGTGCGTGGAAACTATCGTACGGACTAGCGTAATGGACAAAATTATGAGCCAGTTCTCTCCGCACCAGTACCTCTTCTAAAAAGGAGCCGGTGTTATCACTTTCGTCGTAACGCTGCAGGCGGCTCAGTACATAGGCCGGAGCCATCATTCCCCAGGCCAGGTACGGACCGAGGTAAGAAACGGCCGCCTGAGTAGGCGATTGTCGCTTGGCATCGTAGTTTGTCATCTTCTTGCGAAGAAAAGTATCAAGATAATGCTGCGCGGCGCGTTCGCCCCCCTTGAACTCGGGGTTTTCTAAAGTAGCGTGTTCGCTGAAGCGCAATTGGGCGATCACCTCCTGCGAAGAAGTAAAGTCTAAACTATTGATACGTAAGTTTTTACTGGGTTGATCAATGGCACTACTGGTGGGCTTGACCAAAAAATCCTCGTACTGCTCTTGCAACTGCTTGCGGATCGTACGTGCAGCGTATTCTTGTTTCTCCGCCGCCGTAGAAACCGGAATAACGACATTACCTTCCAGTGCTACTATCGGCAAATTGGTAACTGACGTAGCAGCATCTAGTCGCTCCTGATGCGCTAGCAGATAAGGATAATCCGTCACGATCGCGCAGGTGTCCGCCACGAGTTCTTGTAGCACATCAGTAATGCCAGCCACGCGCAGTACAAACTTGATTCCGCGTTCATTCAGCGCAGCTTTGACTACTTTGAGTCCTTGCAGTAAGAACTGAATATGCCGTTCGGTATATTGCTTTTGGGTTTTATCTAGCTGTACGAGTACGACGAGCTGTCGGTCCAATTTTTCAGACCAACCCACTGCGTATTCCAATGCGTAGTTCCAATGGGAGCGAAAGCTACGGCTCATCCAGTAGAGTACGTACTGACCGGATTGCTGAGGTTCCGCTTCTTGAATAGTATGAACGCGAGTGGTAGGAATATTCTTCATCTTTAATTGTTGCGCAGTGCCTCAATCAATTCATTTTTATTCATCTTAGAACGTCCTTCGATGCCTACCTCCTGGGCCTGTTCGTAGAGTTCCGCTTTGGTGCGCGCTTCGTAGGGAGCTGCTTTTCCTCCCTTCTTGCCAGCATTTGGAGTATTGGCGATGCGGGCGGCTTTTTCCTTACTGTAGCCCTTTTCGCGGAGGGCCTCGTACTGGTCTTCGTTCTGAATACTTGGATACTTATCTGCCATGGTTTTATTTTTATAACCGGAATAAGTCCACTTGATGTTCGTACGGCCAAGCGCGCTCGCCATTGATCGCCACAACGGGAATTAGGAAATAGACCCGCTAGCTAGTATCTTTGCGCCTCATTGAAAACTTTTGAAAAACCAAAATCTATGGCCACTGCCCAGAAAACGCGCTTCCGCGCTGGTGTCTTGCACGGTGATGAAGTGACGGCACTCTTCAACTACGCCAACGAAAACAATTTTGCCATTCCCGCCGTGAACGTGGTGGGCACCAATTCGGCCAATGCTGTATTGGAGACGGCCCGCGACTTGAACTCCCCCGTGATTGTCCAGTACTCGAACGGCGGTGCCAGTTTTTTTGCGGGCAAAGGCTTGTCCAACGAGGGCCAACAAGCGTCTATTTTGGGTGGCGTATCCGGCGCGATGCACGTTCACGCAATGGCGAAAGCCTACGGGGTGACCGTTGTCCTGCATACCGACCACTGCGCTAAGAAAATTCTACCTTGGGTGGACGGGCTGCTGGACGCCGGAGAGCGGTTTCACGCTAGCCGGGGCTATCCTTTGTACAGCTCGCATATGTTGGATCTATCAGAGGAGCCGATTGAGGAGAACATCGAAGTTTGTGTGGAGTACCTCAAGCGGATGCACAAAATCGGCATGACGCTGGAGATCGAGCTAGGCGTGACGGGCGGCGAAGAAGACGGGGTAGACAATACCGACATCGATAATTCGCTCTTGTATACGCAACCCGAAGAAGTAGCCTACGCCTACGAAAAACTGAGCGCGGTGAGTGATCGCTTCACCGTGGCGGCGGCCTTCGGTAACGTTCACGGTGTCTACAAGCCGGGCAACGTGAAGCTGACGCCAAAAATCTTGAAAAACTCCCAAGATCACATCCAAGAGAAATTCGGCACGGGGGAAAATCCGGTCAACTTCGTCTTCCACGGCGGTTCGGGTTCCACGCGCGAAGAGATTCGGGAGGCCATCGAATACGGGGCCATCAAAATGAACATCGACACCGATATGCAGTGGGCCTACTGGACGGGTGTGCGCGACTATTACGAAGGCAAGCGAGACTACATGCAGACCCAAATCGGTAACCCCGACGGCGACGACGTACCGAACAAGAAGTTCTACGATCCGCGCAAGTGGCTACGCGCCGGCGAGCAAGCCTTTGTGGAGCGCCTGAAGCAGGCGTTTGAAGATTTAAACTGCGTCGGCACTAATCAGTAATTCCTATGCGAATACTAGGGTACTTGGAGCGACCGGGCTTAAAAATTACGGTCTTCAAAATGGATATGCGGCTGTCCATTAAATTTGAAAATGGCGCGCTGGAACAGACGTACAAGTTCCGCGTGAGCGAACATTTGAATACCCTTGCCGCGATCAATGAGCTAGTAGACGAAGCGTTCTTGCAGTCGGTGCAGGAGCGCTTCGTACTCATGCAGCGCGATTTTGGAACGGCACTGGAAAAGCGGATTCCGCCGCGCGGAGAGGAGGCCTTGCCGCAGATTATTTAAAACATCTTCCCCCTCCTCACTGTTACATATCCAAACACAACAACCATGTTTGGACTATTCAAAAAAGACCCCGTCAAGCAACTGGAAAAGGACTATCAAAAGCTGATGGAAGAAGCCATGCACGTACAGCGGTCTGGCGATTTGAAGGCGTACGCCCGCAAGATTGAGGAATCAGAAGCGTTATTAGCCAAAATTCAAGCGCTCAAAGCCAAAAAGTAACCCCTGTCTCCATGCACACCCTTGTACTAGGTGCTACGACTAACCCCGAGCGCACCGCCTACACCGCAATTCAACGCCTCGTAAAGCATGGCCATTCCGTCAGCGCCGTCGGTATTCGCCAGGGGGAAGTAGCGGGCGTTGTGCTTCAGCAAGGTCAACCGGATATTGAGGACGTTCATACGGTGACCCTCTATCTCAACCCTAAGCGGCAAGAAGAATACTATGACTATATCTTAGGTCTACAACCCC
Organism: Bacteroidota bacterium; assembly: GCA_038748735.1. GTDB lineage: Bacteria > Bacteroidota > Bacteroidia > Chitinophagales > Saprospiraceae > Lewinella. The sequence goes on from JBCDIR010000117.1 coordinate 5,561, forward strand.
AGCGCATCATTTTTAATCCCGGTACGGAAAACATGGAATTGCTGCGCAAAGCGGAAGCGCAGGGCATACAAACCAACATGGCCTGCACCTTGGTGATGCTGGCCACGGGGGAATTTGCTTAGTGAGCGTACGCCACTTCCTTCACTGCCTTAATGATTTTCTCGGCATTCGGTAGGTAAGCCTCCACAAACGGAGCAGCGTATGGCAAGGACACATCCGCCGCATTCACACGGATAACGGGAGCATCTAGGTAGTCGAAAGCGTACTTTTGCACCTCGTAGGCCACCTCGCTGGATACACCCGCAAACGGCCAAGACTCATCAATTACGACTAAGCGATTGGTTTTCTTTACCGATTCGATAATGGTGTGGTGATCGAGTGGACGAATGGTACGCAAGTCAATGACTTCGGCGCTAATACCTTCGGCTTCCAACTTTTCGGCTGCTTCCACGGTCGGTAGCATCATTTTATTGAAGGACACGAGCGTGACATCCGTACCCTCGCGGCGCACGGCCGCTTTACCGATGGGTACGAGGTATTCGCCCTCTGGCACTTCTCCTTCGTAGCCGTAAAGCAATTCTGATTCCATCACACAAACCGGATCCGGGTCGCGGATAGCCGATTTGAGTAAGCCTTTAGCATCCGCCGGGTCGGTACAAGAAATCACCTTTAGGCCGGGAGTGTTGGCCATCCAACTCTCAAACGTTTGTGAGTGTTGCTGCGCTAATTGTCCAGCGGAACCACTGGGGCCACGGAACACAATGGGACAACTGAACTGTCCCGCAGATTGGGACAAAGTCTTTGCCGCATTATTGACGATCTGGTCGAAAGCAAGTACAGCAAAGTTCCACGTCATAAACTCGACGATGGGGCGTAGTCCGTTCATGGCCGCTCCTACCCCAATACCGGCGAAACCCAATTCCGCAATGGGGGTATCAATGACGCGCTTAGGTCCGAATTCGTCGAGCATTCCCTTGCTCACTTTGTAGGCACCGTTGTACTCGGCGACCTCCTCTCCCATCAGGAATACGCGCTCGTCGCGGCGCATTTCTTCAATCATTGCTTCCCGCAAGGCATCACGTAGGGCTAACTTTCTGGCCATTTGTCCTCTTAATTTTTTAGTCGCGCAAAAATAAGCATCTTCCCTCGGCACACCAACATTTGACGGCGGTTTAAAACAACTTATGCAGTTACCGGCAACTTTTAGACTTGTTTAACCGGAGCCTCAAATGGCTGCAAGCGGCTAATTTTCTCCTGCACTTCGTCAGAAAGCCTCGCTGATGCTTTGGCATCGCCTACGTTTTCTTTCTCGTTCAGAATAAAATTTCGCTTCGCGGCTACTTCGTGGTGCTGCGCTTTCTCTCATTCATGCCCGGCTAAACAAGTCTATTTACTGTCGGGATAATGGAAAAAGCGTAATTTTGCGCCGATTTTGGTACTAAACAAGTCGTAAG
>JBCDIR010000118.1:0-7013 GCA_038748735.1 Bacteroidota bacterium
CACTTTTCCCGCTGCAATGTGCTGCCGCCGCTCTTCGCTATCAATGGCATCTTGGAAAGGTCCGGTGGCATCCCAAGAAGCGTTATACTGATTCATTTGACCGACTTTTTCGGCCAACGTCATTTGGGCGAGTAGTGCTTTGATACGTTGCTCCATGCGGCGTTGTGTTTTGCTACAAATGACGGAAAAGATTTCAATATAACGTCTCCTACATTCTGCTTTTCAGCAAAATTTAAGCTCGTTGTATCCATAACCAAGTGCTTTTTCTTAGCCCAAAAGACAGAGAAGTTTATTCAATGTACAAGTTAAACTCCACGCGGCGGTTCTGCTCGCGCCCCGGTGCGTAGCGGTTATCCGCAATGGGATAGGTTTCGCCGAAACCGCGGTAGTTGAGGCGAGTCGCTAGCACTCCCTTGCTGATTAAGTAATTGTAGCACGCACGCGCGCGGCGTTCCGATAGGTTCTGGTTGGCGTCCGCATTACCAATACTGTCCGTGTGGCCGTCAATGTTAGCCTGGTAACCCGGATAACGTTCCAGAATATCCACTACCTTGTCCAGCACCGGGTAAGAACTGTTGCGCAGCCGATCCGAACCGGATTCAAACTCAATGTTTTTGACTTCTTCTAAAATGACAACTCTGTCCTCCTCCGCTAGTTCTGGACACCCCTGATTACTCACCGGACCGGGCTCGTTGGGACACGGGTCTTCAATATCAATAACGCTATCATTGTCCGTATCGGGGCAACCCCGATTGGTAGCCGTACCCACTTGGTTCCGACAGAAGTCGTCCGCATCGGCCACACCATCGCCGTCTGCATCCGGGCAGCCATTGGCGGAAGCTGCCCCTGCCTCGTCGGGGCATCTATCCTGGTCATCAACGATACCGTCCCCATCACTGTCGATGATCGGGCAGCCATCGTTACTGGCGGGACCAGCCTCCGTTTCGCATATATCATCGGGGTCAGCCACGCCATCGCCATCGCTATCGGGGCAACCGTTGAGAGTGGGCAGACCAGCTACTGTGGGGCAATCGTCCTTACTATCCGTGACACCGTCGCCGTCGGCATCAGGGCAGCCTTTCATATTAACCAAACCGGGCGTGTCCGGACAACTATCATCGCCGTCGCGGACCCCGTCACCGTCGCGGTCGGGACAGCCACTGAAGGCTTCCAACCCTGGGGTATTTGGACAGTCGTCGTCCTCGTTTTTGATGCCGTCACCGTCCAAATCTTTGGGGTCGGGTCCGGGATCACCCAAGTTGATTTTTAAACCAAGGCCGTAGCGAAAATTCTGACGATTTTCCAAGGAATTGAACCGATACCCACTGGTAAGCGAAAGCCAAGTTCTGCGTCCCAGACTAAAATTCAGTCCTATACCCAGCGGAATTTCTAAGCTCAGCTCGTCCAGCTCCCTCCAGTCGACTCCCGCTCCGCCGAACAGAAAGGGATTAAAGAAACGCCCACGGTGAAGATTTAGATTGAGTAAAGCGTCCGCCCCCAGGTGAAACGCACGCCGTCGATTACGAAAATTCACCTCGTCTTGGGGTAACCACGAACTGTTGAAGCGAACGGGGAAACTGAGGTCAAAAAGCTTACTGAGGTGGTGGTAGTATTCTAACTCTAGGCCCGCACCGAAGTCGGCATTGCGCAGCGTTTCAAAACTGCTCACGGGCCAAACGTAATTAGGTGCCACGTAGCGAAAAGCGAAGGCGTTATTGTTATCGTCCTGGGCTTGTAACGGAGGGAAACAAAAGAGTAACGCCAGACCCAGTAGGTAGCTAAAATTGGTAATTCGTTGCATGGAGTAGTTAGTTAAAAAATGCTGTTGGAACAGCACAAAAATAGGGTGCATTTCATTTTGTCGCTGTACTTCTTCGGATTACACGGAGCGCGCGAAGGAAACACCGAGTTGCGCAGAGATTTTTTCCTGTATCTGCAACATTTTGAAATGCACCCCAAAAATAGCGCCTACCGCGCCACGCGGTAAAACTTGCTTATCTGCTAAAACTACGGCTTAGCGCCGATTTCGCCAAACCCAGTACGCCAGCGGACCCAAAAAGTGGATAAATCGCACCAGCACTTCGGGCGTCCATTGGGTTAGTAGCAGATGTATACTGAAACCGTACTGATGGCTCCACAAACGGGCCAGAGCGGTGAGCGCACCCCAAGCAATCAAGTAATAACACGACCAGTTAACGATCCTTTTATTGGTAAAAAACAGTCCCACCGCTGCTAGCACATCTAATGTGCCAACGGTACGCAAAAACCAACGTGCTTGTGAGGTATTCAAGCCAAGGCCGTTGTTAGTCATTTCAATAAAATGCCCTGGTACGGAGTACACGCCCAGGGCGTATAGCCCGTGCCCAATGAAGGTAAATACGATAGCCCAACGTAGTATCGACCAAGCAATATACCGCCCCTGCACAAGCGCTACCACTAGGAAAGGGGCCATCCACTGCAAGCTCATTTCCAACAGATAAGCCCACTGGAAAAAGTGAGATTTCCAGGCGAGCAGCGTAATCAACAAGAGGAGTACACCGCCACTTTGCACCAGCCACCGACTGCTCCGCGCCAGCCAGGCACGGATAGAATATACCCCCCAAACACCAATACCAGCCCCGAAAAGCAGACCCGCGGTAATCGTTTCCCCCTGCGTCAATGCTTGGTCGACCACCGCACTAGTCACCCATTCGGACCAAGTCCAACCGAATGCTTCCACTACGGGTTGGAAGACGCTTTCGTCCCAGACCAGTGAACGAATCGGACTACCCCAGCGGTAAATGAGCCAGGCGCGGGCGGTAAGCGCTAGACATGCGCCCCACTGCAAACAGCGCCGGGCTACTGTGGGTACAATTCGGCTAGTGTGTTCCATACACGTTGTACTGGTAGGCCCATGACGTTGGCGTAAGTGCCTTTGATCCATTCAATTTTGCACAAGCCAATCCACTCTTGTATGGCGTAGCTACCTGCTTTGTCGAACGGTTGGTAATTTTTGATGTAGAAGTCGATATCGGCATCGCTGAGTTCACCGAATTTGACGTGGGCGACGTCGCCGAAGGAACGTTGTTCTGCTTGATTGAACAGCGCTACTCCCGTAATCACTTGATGCTCGCGGCCCGATAATTGACGGAGCATCGCACGGGCCTCCGCCGTATTCTGGGGTTTGCCGTAAATTTTTCCGTCCAAAATGACGACACTATCCGCCGCCAGGAGGACGTCCGTTGGCTGGGTCAGGACATCGAGGGAGGCACGAGCTTTTTTCTCGGCCAGAAAAACGGGGACTTGCGCCACGGGCATATCCGCTGGATAATCTTCTGCTACCTCCTTAGTTTTGATGGAGAAGGGTAGCCCCGCCTGGGTCAACAACTGACTACGTCGGGGTGATTTGGACGCTAAAATGATGTGGAAAGGAAATTGCATATTGGCGATAGATAAGTTGGAGTAAAAGGATTAGTGCAGTCAGTTCACAAAAAAAACTTGAAACAAAAGAGTAAAAACAGACCACCGAGCATGTAAAATTTCCAGGCTGTACTGATGCGGTGATAAGCTACATTGGTGGTACTTTTCACCAAAAAAACACTTAAAATCACCGCTAAAGCTACGAGGCTAAAGGACCAAGTGTCTAGCAATATGGGCTCCCTATTCCCGAGTCCTGTCCAGCGTAAAATCAACAACAAACCAACTAATACTGCCGTCAGTAACAGGACGAAACCTTTCGCAAAACGGTTGCCGTATGCGATGGGTAGTGTCTGGCGTCCAACTCGCTCATCACCTTTACGATCTTCCAAATCTTTGACCACTTCGCGTACCCAAGTGACGAGAAAAGCGAAGGTCAAGAAAGACACCAAAACGATGTACGTGCTCAAAATATAATGTACCGACAACTGTGCCCAAGCCGCCCGCTCCGCTAGCCATACCAGGCCGAGCACGCCCGCACAACAAATGGACACCCACAAATTACCGAGAAAGGGTCGCGTCTTTAACCAGCGTGGATAAGCTAGCAATAAGCCACCAAAAACGGGGTAAAGCCACAGCCATTCCAGTTCGTCCTTGCGCCAAGCTAACCAAAGGCTGCACCCAAAACTGAGCAACGCAAAACCACTAGCCAGGCGTTGAGCCAATACTATATTGATCCGTTTGCCGATAACCAGACGGTCCGGGCGATTGACGCGGTCGATCTCTACATCCGCAATGTCATTGACGACGTAACCCGCTGCGGAGATAGCCGCCGTTGCGAGGATGAGTACCCACAACTCTAGCGTATTTAGTGCGGGTATCACGTTAGCTTTAGCGTAAGCCACTCCCAGTACCTGCTTAGCGATGAGCCATTGCGTCAGGGCGATGACCAGTAAATTGGGTAGCCGAATCAGGCGAACCAGCCACATTACTTCTTCTTACGCTTGGCTTCCAGTGCTTCTTGCTTGCGTTTTTGCTCATCCAGGGCCGCCTGTAAGCGCTCTTGGAAACCGCCCTTTTTCTTGGGTTTCTTTTTGTTTTCCAACAACTCTTCTTTGACCTTGTCCTGGTCAATGATGAAGTTTTTGGTCACTACGGTTTGCGTAATGTTGATCACGTTGCTGAACAGCATGTAACACGTTAAACCGGAGGCGTAGCTGTTGAAAAAGCCCAAAAACATGATCGGCATGATATACTGGAAGTACTTCATCATCGGGTTCGTGCCGAAGTCCATGTGACGGGTGTTATAGAAGGTATAGATCAGCGTTGTACCCGCCCAGAGAATAGCGAACAAACTCAGGTGACTCCCGAAACCGAGCGGCACCTCAAACGGCAAACGGAGGAGAACATCGTAGCTGGACAAGTCATTGGCCCACAAAAACGGTTCCTGCCGGAAGGTGATATCCGCCGGGAAGAAGCGGAACAACGCAAACCAAATCGGCATTTGCAGTACCATCGGCATACAGCCCCCCATCGGGTTTACGCCGTATTCGCGGTACATTTTCATGGTCTCCATCTGCTGGGCCTGCTGATCGTCTTTGTGCTTCGCCTTTGCCTTTTCCAGGAAGGGCTTCATGGCTTGCATCTTCGACTGCGAGTACAGCATCTTGTACGTCAAGGGGAAAACGAGGATTTTCACCAGTAAAGTCAGTAGTAAAATGGCCAGACCTTTGTTCCCAATCAGACCGCTGAAAAAGTTAAACAGCGGACGAATAACCCAGCGGTTAATCGCACCAAAGATACTTTTACCGTAAGGCACTACATCCGATAGGTCGTGGCCAATAGCTTGTAAGCGATCAAAGTCGTTCGGCCCGACGTAGAGCTGCATCTGCATCGTTTCACTCGGACTATGATTGTACGGCAACTGAATATCAGCAGTGACAATTTTGAGAGACGCCGCGTCTTCATCCAGCATCTCCGTACCGAGCTTCGCACCTTTGAACCGATCTTCGGCAATAAGAGAAGTATTGAAAAACTGGTTAGCAGCAGATACCCACTTGATATTTTGTTCATTGGCGTTCACCTCGTCGTCACCGGTACAAGAACAGCGATCAGTATCGTCATCCGTGGGCTTGTAGTAAATAGAGGAGTAATTGCGCTCGTAGCTTTCGTTGATTTCGAGCTTGTCGAGGTAGTTTTTCCAGGACAGCTGAACCGTTTCAGCTTCGTTGCTGAGCACCTGTTGCAAACCTGCGAAAGTTACGTCGTAGTCCAGTAGGTAGCTGCTGTCCGCGATGGAATATTTTTGTTCCAAATACTGCCCCTCCCCTACCTGAGCACGTAGGCGTAAGGTATTGCCATCTAGGGTAGGTTGAAAAATCAACTCACTCGTGCGTACAATACCGTTGGGCACACCCGCGACGGGTAACAAGTATTCAAAGCGGTTCTTCGCGTGGCTCATGAGTTCCAGCGGAATCTTCGTTTGCACGCCTGCCGAATCCTCTAAGACCTTCTGATGATTTTTGAGCGTTACCTTACGAATCGCGCCACCCTTGGTCGAAAACTCGATGATCATAAGGTTATTCTCGAGGGTTTGGGTGGTAGCTTCGCCGATAGTCGCAGCGGCAAAAGCACCGTAGGCACCACTGCGTTGCAGGAGCAGCATGGAGTCGGGTAGTACTTGTCCGGTACTAGCGTCGGTGGGAGGCGCTACCAGTGCCTGTTCTTGTACTTCGCGCCGTTGCTCGACCAAGGCGATGGAATCTTGGTATGCTTGTTGGGCCTCTAGTTCTTCGGGTGACGGGGCAAAGAAGTTTTGCCAAACCATCAACAACATAAAAATAAGTACGAGGCCGACGACCTGATTTCTATCCATTGTCTGTATCTTAGATTGTGCTGCTTGCGAGAACAGCGCCGCAAAGGTAAGGAACCTGTTGTGATTAAACACCTTCTCGGCAAATTATGGACGAAAACGCCCCCCTAAATATCGACGAGGACCTCCATTTAGCCTACGAACAGTGTCATTACCGGATGCTAGTACCTGGGTTAGAACTGCGTATTGGTTCGTCTTCCCGAGGTGTAGATAATTATTTAGCTGAATTATGCGCAGAGCAACTCATCATCATCACTGCTTTTAACCCAGGTTCTAAAATCGTTACTGGGGAAACCAATCGGCGGCAAAATTTTCGTCTCTACGACACCATTCGACGAACGGGCTACAATTGCAATTATGGTATCAATCAAACCGAAGACGAAAGTTGGCCGAGCGAAGATACATTTTGGGTCTTCGATGTACCTTTGGAGACAGCAGTAGCTTGGGGTCAGACCTTTGGGCAGGTAGCGATAGTACACTACCCAAAAGGTGGCTTAGCTCAACTGGTCTATTGTTGATTCAGTGAGTTGCGAATAGCCGTAACACGCTCCACTTCCAGACCTAGCGTGTCGGCAATTGCTTGGTCGCTTAGTTCCGTACCGAGAATGAGGGCTTTTACGGCCCGTTCCTGTGCCGCTTCGGTTTTCTTGCGTTCTTCTTCGACTTCTTTACGGCGCGCTTCGGCCTCCTTACGTTGTTCTTCGGCTTCTTTGCGGTGCGCTTCGGCCTCTTTACGTCGTTCTTC
>JBCDIR010000119.1:0-7006 GCA_038748735.1 Bacteroidota bacterium
AAAAGCATCTTTTAAAAATTATGGGTGAGCAATACCAACTTGACTGCAATCAACCGAGTATTGGTCTCAACTGGCGCTAAGTAAGCGGCAAGCCGTCCCCGTCCTGGTTTGGGACGCTACCCAAATTACCGTATCTTTGTCGAGCATTAGTTAAAACGTAAGTATCATGTTTGACGATAATCGGCCTTTGACGGATTGGCTGCCCATCACGATGAAAGAAGTGGAGCTGCGCGGTTGGAGTGAAGTTGATGTCGTGCTGATTTCTGGTGATTCTTACGTCGACCACCCTGCTTTCGGGACCGCCGTTATTGGGCGCATTATGGAAAGCGAGGGCCTACGTGTAGCGGTAGTACCGCAACCCAACTGGCAAGATGATGGCCGGGACTTCCGTAAATTTGGCAAACCCCGTCTCTTTTTTGGCGTCACCTCGGGCTGTATGGACTCGATGGTCAATCATTATACGGCCGCTAAGCGCCGTCGCTCTACGGATGCCTACACCGCCGGGGGCAAAGCGGGTTTTCGTCCCGATTACGCCACGGTTATCTACACCCAAAAGCTGAAAGAAATGTACCCCGACGTCCCCGTACTCATCGGCGGTATTGAGGCTTCGCTGCGGCGGGTAACGCACTACGATTACTGGAAAGACGAGCTATTTCCCAACATTCTCAGTATGAGCGGGGCCGATTTGTTGGTCTACGGCATGGGCGAGCAGCCGCTGCGGGAACTCATTCGCTTGGCCCAAAAGGGTGTCCCCTTTGATCGACTGCGGACCATTCCCCAAACTGCTTTTTTGCAGGCTCGTCACGATGCACCTCCCAAGAATAAAAACTGGGTGGATTTCACCCTCAGCTCGCACGAAAAGTGTCTGCGCGATAAAAAGGCCTTTGCGGCCAACTTCAAGCACATTGAGCAAGAATCCAATAAAGTCAGGGCGCGTCGTTTGCTCCAGGGCGTAGGCGACCATATGCTGGTCATCAATCCGCCTTACCCGCCGATGCTAGAAGATGAAATTGACGCCAGCTTCGATCTGCTGTATACGCGTCTCCCCCACCCTAAGTACAAAAAACGCGGTACGCCGCCCGCTTACGAAATGATTCGCTTTTCGGTCAATATGCACCGGGGGTGTTTCGGCGGTTGTAGTTTTTGTACTATCTCAGCCCACCAGGGTAAATTCATCGCCAGCCGCTCCGAAGCGTCGATTATGAAGGAGGTGGACGCGGTGACCCAAATGCCGGATTTCAAAGGCTATATTTCCGATCTTGGCGGCCCGTCGGCTAATATGTACAAGATGAAGGGGAAAGTACAGGAGATTTGCGACCGCTGCGTGGCGCCTTCTTGTATTCACCCGGTAGTGTGTAGCAATTTGGACACCAGTCACAAACCGATGACGGAATTGTACCGCAAGGTCGATGCGCACCCGGAGGTCAAAAAAGCCTTCGTAGGTAGCGGTATTCGTTACGATCTGTTGGTGGATGATTACAACAAAAAGAATGACGGCAGCCTCGACGAATACCTCGAACAGGTCGTTACGCGGCACACCTGTGGCCGCCTCAAAGTAGCGCCCGAACACACCAGCGACGCTACCCTACGTATGATGCGTAAGCCCAGCTTCAAACACTTCCACAGTTTTAAAAAGAAGTACGAGGCGATCAATAAGAAGCACGGCATGAATCAGCCACTGATTCCTTATTTTATCTCTAGTCACCCCGCCTCTACGGCGGAAGAAATGGCTAACCTGGCTGCCGAAACGAAGGACATGGGCTTCAAACTGGAGCAGGTGCAAGACTTTACGCCCACCCCCATGACCGTAGCGACGGTGGCCTACTATACGGGTTTGCACCCGTACACCTTACGCCCGGTTTACACGGCACGTTCACCCAAAGAGAAGAAACAACAGCATATGTTCTTTTTCTGGCACAAGCGGGAGAACTACGGCCAAATCAAAGACAAGCTCAGCAGCATGGGCCGCGAGGATCTCATCGAGAAACTGTTGGCCGATAAGAAGCGGCACGCTAAGCGGGAGAATATAAAAGGACGCGTACAGCAGCGGCGGAAGGGGAAGCCGGGGCGCAAGAAGCGTAGGTAAACTAACTGCCTACCAATCGTAGACTAGCCCTAAAGTCAGCGAATTCCCCAAGCCCTTGATTTCTCCTCGGGGCAAAGTACCCAGTTGCAGGGTTTGCGGGTTGAGGTACTGTTGGCTGTTGCCAAATGAGAACAGACTACGTATAAACAAGCGGCGCGCAATTTCGTACTGCGCTCCCATACTGATCTGCCAGCCCGTGAGTAGACGCAAACCGTTGCGGATAATGATGCGACTGGGGTAGTCTTGAGGATCGACGGGTTGCCGCGTCAGTAAATCTATCCCCTCTTCCAGCGAGTTTTCCATCCGGTAATCCCAGTGCAGGGGTATGCCGATAAAAACGCGGGCACCGCCCAGTACCTGAAAGCGTAAATTGGGACGCGTAGCCGCTAAGATGCCTACACCAGTGATGAAATTCGTCAGGTCGTAGCTTTCCGCTAGATTGGTGAATTGCCAGTAAAAATGAGAGTCTTCGGCGCGGTACCGTTGCAGCGCAGACATGGCCGTCAACCTGGTGACGAGATTGCTGCGCTTGATGACGCGCTCCAACTGAACTTCGGGAGAGATGATAAAATCAATACGCTGGTCGATCTCGGACAAGTTACCGATCTCTTTACGTATAGCAACCTGGAGCGACCAATTCGGCTGCGCGCTCAGCCAGCAAGTAGATAATATCAAAAGAAAGCAGCAGAGGTATTTCATTGACGTTCAGATTAATCCATAACAGTTATAAAACGAACGTGAATACCTCAGTGAGGTTGTGCCTTAACAATTAAATCTAGGTAACCGTCGCCGCAAGCAAGCTAGCAAACATGCCGTAGCCATCCGTGTTGCCGAGTGTCTCTTCGGAGGCGCGTTCTGGGTGTGGCATCATACCGAATACGTTGCGATTGGCGTTGCAAATGCCAGCAATGTGGTGTGCCGAACCGTTAGGATTAGCGGCTGCGCTGATTTCACCAGTGGGCGTACAATAGTAAAATAAGACCTGATCGTTGTCCATGATGGCTTGGAGTGATGCTGGACTGGCGTGGAAGCGTCCCTCCGCGTGCGCGATGGGAATTTTATAGGCTTTGTTCGGCTCTAAATCGGCGGTGATGGCGGAATTATTCGTCGCTACCTTCAGGTGAACATTTTTACAAATGAACTTTTGGTTGGCGTTACGCAACAATGCGCCGGGTAACAATCCGGCTTCGCACAGCACTTGAAAACCGTTGCAAATCCCCCATACGTACCCACCTGCGTTAGCGTGTGCAATGACCGCCTGCATGACGGGCGAGAAACGAGCGATGGCCCCCGCCCGAACGTAGTCGCCGTAGGAAAAACCGCCGGGTAGGACCACACAATCATCGGTCGTCAGGTCACCTAGGGATTCCTCCTTGTGCCAAATTTTTCGTACCTCTGCGCCCATGACGGTGCCGAGGACGTGGATCATGTCATCATCACAATTAGAACCGGGGAAAACGACTACGCCGAATTTCATACTACCTAAGATTTGCTTTAATTATAGCAACTCGTGGTGTTCCTTGTTTGCGGCTGTTCTAGCGTGGGTTACCTGCCTGCTCGGCATCCTCGATGGCAGGCAGGCACAGAGCGCGCAGAAGAAAGCACAGAGTTGCGCAGAGTTTTTTTAGTTAGAATCGCTCTGCGAGCGCTTCGCTAAGCACTCATTCGTGCTAGATTTCTCTCCGCAAAAGTAGTAGATTTTGTGGACGGTGAGCCATCTTTCTAAACAAAAATATTTTTATGCCTATTCGCCAAAATGACGACTATCCGGGAGCGCCCTGGCACCAGTGGAATGGCCATTTGCAAACGATCTTACCATCCGTGGGTGGACCCAAAATCACCTACCAACGCGAGCGCTTGGAACTAGTCGATGGTGATTTTCTGGACCTGGATTGGTTGCGCCAAGCAAAAGGTAGCCAGCGGCTGATCGTGCTCACTCACGGTTTGGAAGGCAATACGACGCGGCCCTACGTGAAGTCCGCAGCACAGTACTTTCACCGCCGTGGCTGGGATATTTTGGCCTGGAATTGCCGCTCGTGTAGTGGGGAAATGAACCGGACTTTGCGCTTGTACCACCACGGAGAAATTGAGGATATTCAGACGGTGATCGAACATGGTCTAGCCAGCAGTGAATACGCAGAAGTCGTCCTCATCGGGTACAGCATGGGGGGCGCGATGACCAGCAAGTACCTGGGTGTACATGGCAGCACAGTACCGAAACAAATTCTGGGCGGTATTGCTTTTTCCGCTCCCTACGACTTGGCTGCGAGCGTAGATTTACTCGAAAAACCGGGTAATCGAATCTACAAAAAGCGCTTCCTGCGGCAACTGAGCGCTAAAATGCACCACAAAGCCCGAGCGTTTCCGGGCGTTATTGACATCAGCAAACTCCGAGACGTTCGCCGCTGGCGTGATTTTGACACCTTCTTCACGGCTCCACTCCTGGGACTAGAGCGAGCAGAAGACTTCTATGCGCTGGCTTCAGCCAAAAACTTTTTGGGCGATTTAGCTCGCCCCATCCTTACCGTCTGCGCGCAGAATGATCCGATCATCGACCGGGCGTGCTTGCCCTTGGCACTGGCGCAAGAGCACCCCTTGCTTACCTTAGAGTTAACGCGTACGGGCGGTCACGTGGGCTACGGTCTACGCAGGAAAAGCCACAACTGGATGGATGTACGAGCGGAGCAGGAAATTGCCCGCTGGCGGAATGCGTAGACTCATGGTGCAATTATTTAAATAAATTTGTTAAGGTAACGCACGCCTCATCAGCAGGTCATTCACGACCTTACTGACCTCTGCTCCACGCGTCAGCGTCATCATGTGCGAACCATCGGGTAGGTGATGCGTGTAAGCAACATTCCGGATAGGAATCGTGCGGTCTCGGTCGCCGTGGAGATGATAGATACCTACGGGAGCCGTAGTGCGTTCCCAGCGCAAAATCATCTCAATAGTGCGGCGTAAGAAATGTGGATCTTTATCCCGCAGCATCTGGACGAAAGTTTCTTTTTCTTGGTTGCGGTCGGGTTCTACAATGGGTTGTAGCAATAGCGCGCCCCACTTGGCTAAGCGTGGTCCCACGAGCTTGTAAAGCGGAAGACGACGTTGAAAACGGTACTGTCCGGGCAGCTCGTGACGCGTTTTGGCGCTCGAAATGATAATGGTCTGTTCCGGTTGGAGAAAGTCCGTCATCTCAGTCGCCAGCATTCCTCCCAGGGAGACACCAACCAGGGAAAATGTACGCGTCGTATCAATTTGCGCAGCTAATTGACGCGCGTATTCCGGCAGACTAGTCCCCTTTTCAGGAGTAAAATATTTGATAGGTCGTACCTCAAAACCTGGGTGAATACGTAAGTTATTGAACAAACGGGCATCCGCCCCCTGCCCAGGAATGAGGTAAACGATTGGTTTAGCCGTCGACATAGTGCTAGTGGAAATATTCATACAAAGCAAAGCGAAGAATAATATATGGTTCATCATAACTCGCGTATTTGAGTGTGCTACGTTTTAGTGGCATTCCTATATTATTTATAACCCGTACCTGACGGCACAGACGTACTGGAAGGGATATTTTACCCATAAATCGTCCCGCTGGGACTTGCGATTCTAAGTGAGTTTTTTTGCACGCCTATTCGTCCCGTAGGGACAGCTTGTGGGTAAAAAGCACAACTGGCGGTAGTCAAACGTGCCGTTAGGTACGCATTATGTCTACGCCCTACGTATTACAATGCCACTAATTTGTAGCACACTCATATCATTTCGAGTTTAGATATCAGTGAATACTCAGAATGGTATTCCGAGGAGCGGCCGCACAAATTTCCGCGCTCACACCGTCGGCAAACTGCGCAAAGTTTTCCCTGAACAAACGGGCCAAGCGGTTCGCCTGTTGGTCATACGCTTGGTCGTTCTGCCACTGTTGGCGCGGGTAAAGAATAGCTGCCGGAACTCCTGGACACTGCGTTGGGGATTGTAGCCCAAAAATGGGGTCCGTGCGATAGGGGAGGAGGTCCAAATCACCATGGAGCGCCGCCGAAATCATGGCACGCGTGTGGCGGAGTGACATACGGCTACCCTCACCGTAGGGACCGTTGGCCCAACCCGTGTTGACCAGCCAAACGTTGACGTTGTGCTGCTCAATTTTTTCACTCAGCATCTCCGCGTAAGTGCCAGGGTGCAAGGGTAGGAAAGGTGCGCCAAAGCCCGCCGAAAACACGGGTTGCGGCTCGTTGATACCCGCTTCGGTACCCGCTACTTTGGCCGTATAGCCAGATATGAAATAGTAGGCGGCCTGGGCTGTATTGAGGCGCGAAATGGGAGGTAAAACGCCGAATGCGTCGCAGGTTAGGAAAAAGATATTGCGCGGCAGACCCGCTTTGGAAACGGGCAAAGCATTCTCAATATGGTGTATTGGATAACTGACCCGCGTATTTTGGGTGATGCTCGTATCGGTATAATCCGGGCTGCGAGTACCGGGGATAAATTCGAGATTTTCCAGTAGCGCGCCGTGTTTGATCGCGCGGTAGATGTCCGGTTCTTTTTCGGCGGATAGGTCGATGGTTTTGGCGTAACAACCGCCCTCGAAGTTGAAAACGCCTTCGGGGGACCAACCGTGCTCATCATCCCCGATGAGTGGGCGCTGCGGATCGGTAGAGAGCGTCGTTTTTCCGGTACCGGAGAGACCGAAAAAGATGGCCACGTCACCCGCATCACCAACGTTGGCCGAGGCGTGCATGCTGAGTACTTGACGTTGTGTGGGTAAAGTGAAATTCAGTACGGAGAATACGCCTTTTTTAATTTCGCCTGTGTAGCCTGACCCGCCCACAATGATGCACTTGCGGCTGAAGTTGATGATGGAGAAATTGCTCTGGCGTGTGCCGTCTTCCTGCGGAATAGCGAGGAAGCCCGGGGCATTGATGACCGTCC
>JBCDIR010000120.1:0-6998 GCA_038748735.1 Bacteroidota bacterium
AGTCGTAACCCGTTTCCATACGGCCCGTGGTCAGGGTGTAAATTTGTACGCCCGTTGTTTGGGCCAGCTCTTCCATGTCGCTGACCATATCCGCTGCTTTTTCCAGGTTACGCCCCCGTAAAACGATTAAGCTACCCGCCGCGAATTCGGTCGTTCCATCGCTAAAAGGTTCGCTGGCGGACCGGACGCGGTAGCCTTTTTCCCATAGCAGCGACAATGCCTTGGGGGCCCAACGTTGCTGCCAGTCAATGAGGTATGCGTAGGGCGTGCGGTTAGGTGACTTTGGGGTCACTACTTGACCCGTCCAGCTCGTTTCTTGCTTGGTCACTGGTTCCGTCGCTACGCCGGGTAGGGTAGGGGCGGCGTAGGTTTCTAAATTGTAAGCCAAAGGCGCTGCCCAGGTCGACATATCGTACATGACTGAGTCCTCAATCTCCATATTACGCGCCAACATACTGTGGAGGAAAAGGTGACGAGCTTGGTTGGCATCAATCAGGTAATCCCCCGCCGCGAAGCTTTGGCTGCCCCGCTTACCCGTGCGATACTCCAGGCTGTTGGCCACCTTGAAGTCTTGGGTAGCGCGTTGTACACTAATGCCCTGACGCAGCATTACGGCCAGAAAATCCTTGGTGAAGCCACCGTCCTCTTGCCGGATGATGTAAGCCTTGTGCGGCGATTTGCTCTTGGTGGGGTTCCAAGCATCAACGCTGTACTGAAGCAAGGCTTTTCGTTGCTCGGCGGCCTTAAAGAACGTCGCCATGGAGGTGGTATAGTGATCCCAAATGCGCTGGCGGAAGGTGAGTACGTAGCCGTCATTGGTCTCCACGGCCAGTCCCGCACCGATGCCGCCTTGCTCGGTCAGCATACCGATGGCCCCCATGATGTTGGGGTAACTGGAACCGTAGCCGGGGTAGAAAAAGTCGAAGCGTTCCCGCGTGAAGTACATCATCCCTTTTTCGTCGAAAGCGTTTACGTTTTCCCGGCCAAATATGTCAGCCCAGTCATCGTAAGCATCCGGCAGCAGCAGGTTGCGCGGGGTAGCGCCGGGAACGGTAAAATAATTGGCGTTATAGCCCTGCTCGTGGTAGTCGGCGTGTACTTGGGGCATCCAGGATTGGTACTCGGCAATGTGTCCACGCGATTCTGGATGTACACCCCACAGCCAGTCGCGGTTCAGGTCAAACCAGTAGTGGTTGGTACGGCCATTGGGCCAGGGTTCGTAGTGCGTCAGGTCACGCGGATTGATGGCCGGAACGGAACGGCTGGCTCCGTTAGCCCAGTATACGTAGCGGTCGCGTCCGTCGGGATTGATGCACATGAAGAGGATGAGTACGCTATTTTCCAACGCGTCCAACGTAGCTTGGTCATTAGTAGCGGCTAGGCGGTAGGCGACCTGCATCGCAGCTTCGGCAGTGGAGGGCTCGTTGCCGTGAATATTATAGCTCAGCAGGGTGAAGACGGGGTCGTTGGCAACGATGTCCTGCCCTTCGGCACTGGCCGCAAACTTAGGGTTGAGCAAGTTCAAGTGGCGCTGGCGCAGCTCGTCCATACGCGCGTGGTTGTTTGTGCTTGTAACCACCAAACTAAAGAGTGGTCGCTGCTCGTAAGTCGTTCCGTACTGCTTAATCGTTATCCGGTCGGAGGCCTCCGCTAAGTAGCGATAGTACTGTACTGATTTTTCGTACTCCACAAAACGCTCCCCTAGCTCGTAACCGAGAAATGCTGCGGGCGATTGGATGGCCGCGTCGTACTCCAATGCTGGCTCGAAGGCAAAGCGGTCTGGGGTGAGGTCGACCGTTTGGGCGGTGAGCACACTGATTCCTAAACTGAAAATAATTAAAGTAAGTAAACGATTGGACATAGTTGTGATTGCGGTTATTGTGCGATGTGTAAAGATAAATGATTTTTTAGCACTTAAGTTTTGTGCGGTGCTGGGGGGACTTTCGACTTCGTCGAATCGTGGTGGTACGCTCGACTTTGTCGAGCACTACCACTAAGGCGAAGCCTGTACTGGCATGACCACGCCTCGTGTGGGAATACTGCCTAACAAGGGTAGAAAACCAATGCTAGACCTTACTCGTAAATTGAGACTTGACAAAGCACTGGTCAAATCAGTACGACCAATCATACTAGACACGGTAGGGTATACCGATGCTCGTAATCAAGAGCAAGCCCTACCGCCGCCGCGGAATCAGGGTGCGTGGATAGGCGACCAAACTTTCCTCTCCCGTCTTCGCTACGGCGGCTACGCCGAATAGGTAGTTGTCAATGACAATCCCTTTTAGTGTCACGTCCGTGGTGCCGGCAGGATAATAGCGGAAGTACTGCCACTGTGGGGCCGTTGTATCGCGCCAGTAGACTTTGTAGCCGGCCAGGTCGGGATCATCTACTGCATCCCAGACCAAGCGGGTGCTGGGTTGTACCGCTCCGCCAATCATCAGGCCACTCGGGGCGGGTGGGGCCGCGGCCAAGGCCGCTAGCGTAACCATATTGACGCCCGTTAGTTTGGCTGCGTAGTCAAAGTTGACGCCTTCAATCACGTCGCCGTAGGCAATGCCGTCTTCGGTACGAATGTCCTGATGCTGTCGATGATAGTTTTCGTGGGTTTCCATAATGCGCACGCCCGGGAAGCCCGCGTCGTTGAAGGGTCGGTGGTGACCACCACGCCCGAAACGGTCCAGGCGGTAGATCATAATCGCCCGCAAATTAGTAAAGTACTGACGAGTAACGCGTTCTACGTAGCGCGCCAGTTGGCGACTCGGCCCGTCGACCTCGCCGCCGTAGAAGCGGTTCCAGATACGTTCTTGTTCCGTCGAATTGGGTGGAGTGGGTTCGCTGAAGACCCGGAAAGTGGTATTGTCAATGACCCCGTCGATACCTTCGATATTGCCGATCATGTCGTTATTGAGAATGCCGATGAGGTCCCAGCCTTCTTCTTTGGCCGTAGCGGCCAGTGCCTTACCACCAAACAACCCCTGTTCTTCTCCCGATAGCCCCACGTAAATAATGGACACCGGAAACTCGTACTGGGATAGCACCCGCGCCGCCTCCAGCACCCCCGCCATACCCGAGGCATTGTCATTGGCCCCCGGTGAGCGGTCTTGACCATTGAGTGGGTCCGAAATACGCGAGTCAATGTCACCACTCATGATGACGTAGCGGTTGGGGTAACGTGTTCCCCGCTGCACGGCCATGACGTTGACGATCCAGGTATCCTGCGGAATACGACGGTTGCCCTCGGCGGGTACGAGGCTGCGGTGGTAGCTGACCGCTAGGCAACCATCACAAGCGGTGCTGATAGCGTCCATTTCGGCTTTAATCCAGCGTCGGGCAGCTCCGATACCGTAAGTGTCAGAAGTCGTATCACTGAGACTGTGCCGCGTTCCGAAGCTGACGAGCTGACGAATGTCTTGTTCGATACGCTCGGGCTGAGCCGCCGTAGCCACGTCGTAGAGTAATGGATTGAGGGCGGGCGGTGCGACTTCTTGCGCGTAGGCATTTACGAGCCAACCGTTAAGGAGTAGCAGTAAAATTCTGGTGGACATACTGGAATTTTATTTTGTTCGTAAGATAGAAGATTTTGAAAACTGTGGTTTCGCAAACCATCAGCGTGGCTGCGCCGAAAAGTTACACCTTAAAGCAGGCTGCGTGAAAATTAAAGGAGGAAAACCGTTGAATAGGAGTAAGTATTTTCTTTTTTTATTAATTTTAGCCAACTGACTAAATTTGAATTTTCGGTATGAATCCTAGAGAACGAATCCTGCGCTTACTGCTGCGGGTGCTCAATAATCCTGGACGTTACACGCGCAAACAACTGGCTGAACAGCTGGATTGCACCGCAGCCCAACTCCAATCCGATACGAGAGTGATCAATACGCTAGGCGAAATGAGTTTAGTACACGATCCGCATACGCATACCTACCGCATTGAAATTAATAATCAATTTACGGCGTTGGACCAATTTCGCCCCCTGAGTGAGGAGGAACGCTATTTGATCATCCAAGCCCTCCACCGGGGAATGGGCAGCGCTAAGAAAGCAGCACTTTTGCAGTCCAAGATTGAAGGACTGTACGATTTTCAACAATTGGGTCTGCGGCAGCTCCGACATCCGGCCATCGTGAAGATTAACCGACTGGAAGGAGCCAAAGCCGCCCAGCAGAAGGTGAAGCTGGTCAACTACCGCAGCAACAGCAACAAAATCCGCGACCGCGTCGTCGAGCCATTCTTGATCAATCCCGAGTTGGATACCCTCCAAGCCTACGACTACATCCACGCAACGACGCGCCACTTTCGCCTCAGCCGCATCGAACGCGTGGAACTGCTCACCGAAGCCTGGGAAATGACCCACCGCCACGAATCGCTGCCCACCGATGTATTCCGTATCCGTGACCTGAACCAAGTGACCGTCAAACTGCGCTTGTCCATCCGCGCGTACAACGTACTCGTAGAAACCTACCCCACCGCTACCGCCTACATCGACCCGGACCCCGAACGCGCCGACCACTACATTTTTCAGGGCAAAGTCAACGGCGACTACAAAGGCATCGACAGTTTCCTGATGGGCTACGCCGACCAAGTGGAGGTGCTGTCTCCCGCGTCGCTGCGCACGCACTTGCGGGGGCTGGCGGAGGGAATTTTGGAGAAACTTTGAAGTTTTTGAGGGAGGGTAGCGAAAATGGACACCCCTTAGGGGGTAGTTTTGTGGAGGAAGAGCGTTAAGGGCCCTCTTGAGGTTTACCAAACTTTTCGAAAGTTTAGTAAACCGATTTTAATCGGTAAATAAGATATTTTGAAATTTACTCTTTTGAGATCGACCTATTTAAAGCATCTTCCGAAGCGAAATTAGCTGCCTAAGCTACGAAGAGATAAACGCACAACTGCTTAGAGTTCAAGTGGCGTAGTTAGCATTTTCAAAATGCCTGCCAGCTATGCTGAGCATCGTGAATTTGCCTGGCTATTATTCATCTACACGTTACCCGAGACTAATTGCTTTTCAAGTAACGTAGTAAAATCAAACGTATGCGCATTTACCTACACCTTACACCGAACACCAGTGCGGTGCCTTTTAACTACCAACAGCGCTTGGTGGGCGCGTTCCACAAGTGGCTGGGCGAAAACGAGTTGCACGACGATATTTCTTTGTATTCGTTGTCTTGGTTGAGTGGGGGGCGTTTGTTGTCCAATCGACGGGGGCTGGATTTTCCAGCGGGGGCGGAGTTATTCATTTCTTCCCCTTTGAAGACGCTCCATCAGCAGGCACTCGATGGAATTTTTAAAGATGCTGCCATTGCTTGGGGGATGAAAGTAGAGGAGGTACGGCTGCGACCGACTCCCAATTTTGGAGAGCGAAAAGTATTTCCGGTACAGAGTCCCGTTTTTATTCAACGACACCTCGAAGGGCGGCCCCATCCTAAGTATTACCTCTACCACGACGAGGAAGCCGACGCTTGTCTGACGGAGACGCTGCGGCGGAAATTGGTCCGTTTTGGGCTGGCGGAAGAAGTAAGTGTACGCTTTGACCGCAGCTACGCCCGGGCGCACAAGAAACTAGTGACCTACCGTAATATGCAACTGGCGGGTTCAATCTGTCCGGTAATAATCGAAGGTAGTCCGCGGGCCTTGCAGTTCGCCTGGGAAGTCGGAGTTGGCAACTCTACGGGCATTGGATTTGGAGCTTTACGTTAGAAAAAAGTATGAAGATGAAGTACTACTTAGTAGAATACGCCGGGCCTTTTGGCTACATCAAACCCTGGACAGCCGTGCGGGACGGGGAGACTTTTTCACAACAGTTTCTAACGCCTAGCACTGTTGAAGGGATGGAAAAGAAGCTATTTCCCGAACTGCTGGACACGCCCGGAATCCATAAGATTAAGCGTTATCGCTTGGCGTACAATGGCCTGAGTCAACAGGTAGAAGTCATCCAAGGTGCAGACTACGTCCGCAAGGGAATTAAAGGAGTGAAAAACCTGGTTCGTATGCGCCGGAACCAAGGTATTTTAACGCGTAATGTCCTCGTACATCCCGTGCTGTCGCTGGCGTTTACGGAACTAGCGGCGGCAGAAAGAGCGGCAGAACAACACCTTTGCCTATGTCGGAATGAGGATTTGGTGTATCCACAAGCACTGTACGAACTATCGGCAGCAGCGTTTGAAGCAATCGCTGGTTTTGAACTGTTGTTCGGACGCGAACAGGAAGGCGCTTTTCTGGTGGGATACAATCGTTTTGCGGAAGCTGCCCCCATGTACGGACGACTGACTGTGACGGGGAACGCCGCTCAATTCAGGGATCATGCGTAAACTACTAGCCAAAAGTGCGGACCGAGGTTTGTTGTACTTAGAGGAACACACCTTACACGTGGTACAAGCTGTGGAGTTCTTCGCTGCCGCTTACGGGGTACCGTTAGATGTGGCGAGAAATGGTGCTATTCTCCACGACTTGGGCAAAGGGCATCCGACGTTTCAGGCAATGCTGATTCACAAAGATACCAGTCAACAGGAGCAGTGGCTGCAACAGTTAGCGGGTGGCGAGGCGATTCGTCAAGCGCTGCGATGCCGCGATCTGGGAAAAATACCTATACACCGCCACGAGTATTCTTCGCTGGCGTTTTTACCACTCTTTCCTCGTGAACAGTGGCCGCTGCTCATTGATATGGTAGTGGCACACCATAAATCTATCGTCGGTGATAAGTCCGGTAGAGGTCTGCTTGACCTGCTAGATGGGGGGGATGACGAAATATTTATAGAAGACCACCTGGAATATTTTGACGATTGGGCACCCGCTGCCGAAGAAGTGGCTAACCATTTTGGCGTACCGTTAGTCGGTATGGACCGAGCGATGGCGGAGCAGGCGCTGGATTTTGTGTTGGAGTACGTGGATGCCCTGCCGAACGATTGGTCTCCTGCGCGCGGACTGTTAATGACCGCTGATCATTTTGCGAGTAATTATAAATACGAAACGCCGAAGAAGACAGCGGAGCTCTTCAAAATTCCGAATACGAC
>JBCDIR010000121.1:0-6982 GCA_038748735.1 Bacteroidota bacterium
GGGTTTTTTACATATCCGCAATTTTTACTTGACTTTTTATACAGTTTTTGTGCAATTTTTTTTCCGTACACTCGACTGAACCCTCCGTTTCCTAAAAAAACGTTTAACTTCTGTTTTGTGAAAGTGTCACAGAAATAAACATATTTAAAAATGTAAATTGTCTGAAAAAACCTTTTGAAACAAGCCCCGATTAGCAGGAGTTCGATTAGTTCAGCATTTAATTTTAAATGTTTTACTGGCCTAAGACCTCTAAAAGCTATTGAAGAAACGTCACCGTAGTCCACTTTCGTATCCGGTAAGTCAGCCAATACATGACTGGAATGACGACTAAGGTCAGGAAGGTAGCAAAAGTGAGACCGTAAATTACCGTCCAGGCCATAGGGCCCCAGAACGCTTGGTTATCACCGCCGATAAACAATTGTCCATCCCAAGTCGCAACGAAGGAGAAAAAGTCGAAGTTGAACCCAATCGCTAAGGGAATCAACCCTAAGACCGTCGTAATGGCCGTCAGCAGTACCGGGCGCAGACGCGTGCCGCCCGCTTTGATGATGCTACTGCGTACGGCTTCGTCCGATAAGGCGACGGCATCTTCTACGCCGGCCTGTTCCATTTCTTGTCGAATCAGGAGTTTGATGTAGTCGATCAGTACAATTGCATTATTCACCACCACTCCCGCAAGAGAAATAACTCCCACGCCAGTAAAGATAACCGAGATGGTCTGGCCAAAGATGGCGTAGCCGAGGAATACCCCGATGGTACTGAAGAGTACCGACAGTACGATAATGACCGGATCGGTAAAGCTATTGAACTGTGCCACCAAGATCAAGAAGATAGAGAACAGCGCCGCCAGAAACGCACCGCCCAAGAACTCCATATCCTCCGCCTGTTGTTGTTGCTCGCCCGTAAATTCGTAGGTGACGCCGCGCGGGAATTTATACTGCTGCAAGGCATTGTCAATTTGTTCGACGATGTCGTTGGGCGTGTACCCATCCCTGACGTTGCTGAAGATAGTAATGACGCGGTCCAAATCTTTGCGCTTAATGGCGGAGTAGGTGCTAGAGTATTGGTAGCTGGCCACCGCCGAGATCGGTACCTGCGCAATACGCCCGTTGGCGGGGTTCCGGAAAGTGATGCGCTGATTCATCAGGTCGTCAATTTCCGTACGCGAATCCTCTTCCAGACGCACCATGATGGGGTAGTCGTCCTCTCCTTGCTTGAACTTACTGACTTCCTTACCGAAAACCGCCGTCCGAATCGTGGACGCAATATTAAAGGTAGAGATGCCGTAACGCCGCGCCGCCTCCCGGTCAATATTGACGATCAGTTCAGGTTTGCCGATTTTGACGTCCGCCTGCAATTCTTCGATACCGGGGATACTCTGCTGGTTGATGTAGTTGATTAGGTCGCCGGAAAGCGTGACCAGTTCGTCTACGTCTTCACCCGATACTTCCAGGTTGATCGGCTTACCCGTCGGAGGACCGTCTGCGTTTTTGTCCACGGTAATGGATACGCCCGGTAGTCCTTTGGAGACTTCCCGGATTTCTTCCATAATGTCAAAAGTCGAGACCTCCCCGCGTTCCCGCGAAGGGACAAAAGCAACGGAAATACGCGCTTTGTTCGGCGAGGCACCCGGTTCGGGCGGGCTATTGGGGTCGGAGGTGTTTTCCCCAATCTGCGTCAGTACCGCGTCCACGACTTCCCCGTAAGGGCCAACGACTTTATTGATCCGCTCTTCGAGCTGGTAGGTGATTTCGTTCGTTTTTTCGATGTCAATACCCAGCGGTAGCTCTACGAATACGTTGACGTAAAGGGGATCCGCGCTAGGGAATAGTACCGACTGCGGTTGCCGAATACCAAGCAGCACAATCGCAAACACGAGTAGCAGGATGGTTCCACCAAAAATTGACTTAGGCCAATTCAGGGCCCAGTTCACGAAACGGTCGTAGGCCCGCTCCAGGCGCGGTAAAAAATTATCCTGAAAACGCAGCGCCGCCGGACGAAACACAAAGAAGTGAATTAAGCTGATTACTACCGTAAGTAGCATCAGGTTGAATAACCATTGCTTACCCAACAGTAGTCCCAATACTCCTACCACTAGCAATCCACCCGCGAAAATGAAAACATTCTTACGCTTGGCTTTAGCTCCTTCCGGCGTTTCGGCCCGTTCCTCTAGTTTCATAAAGGTCTTCGCCAAAACGGGGTTGATGACCAAGGCTACAAATAGCGAGCTGAGGAGTACCGCAATGAGCGTAATCGGCAAATAGCGCATAAAGCTACCCACCAAACCCGGCCAAAAAATCATGGGGAAGAAAGCCGCCAGCGTCGTTGCCGTAGAAGCGACAATGGGTAGCGCTACCTCGCCTGCACCCTGCTTGGCCGCCGATACTAGTGTGTGACCTTCCTGTACGTAGCGGTAGATGTTTTCTACCACCACAATACCGTTATCCACCAACAGACCGAGGGCCAGAATGAGGCCAAAGAGCACCACTACGTTCAGCGTCACGCCGCTGAGGTAGATGAACATAATCCCCATCAGCATACTCAACGGAATGGCGATACCCACGAACATGGCGTTGCGCAAGCCCAGGAAGAAGAGCAGTACCAGCACCACCAGGATCACCCCGGAAATGATGCTGTTTTCTAAGTTAGAAACTTGCTCCCGCGTGTTATCCGACTGATCGTTGAAGAGTGTAATCGACAGCGATTCGGGGAGCACTTCGGCTTCCGCCTCGGCAATGATTTCTTCTAGTTTGTCGGAAGCGGAGAGGAGGTTTTCTCCTTGTTTCTTAATCACGTCCAGGGAAACCACGGGGTTACCGTCGGCGCGGGCGATGCTGGTGCGCTCTTTGTAACCAAACACCACCGTAGCGATGTCCTTCAGGTAAACCGGACGCATGTTCTCGCTCTTGACGATCATGTTTTCGATCTCGGAAATACTTTCAAACTCGCCCACTACGCGTACGGCGCGGCGGAAGTTATCGCGTACAATTTCGCCACTCGACAGCGTTAAGTTTTCGGAGGCGACGGCGTTTTCAATGTCTTGAAAACTCACCTCCATGCTTTCCATCTTCCGCAGGTCGACGTCGATTTTTACCTCGCGGTCGCGGTCACCTTTGATTTCGGCGCGGGCCACTTCGTCGAGACCCTCAAATTCATCCTGAAGGTATTCGGCGTATTTGATGAGTTCATCCAGCGTGAACTCGCCGGATAGGTTGACCGTCACGATAGGAAACTCAGCGGCATTAATATCGGAGATGGTGGGGTCTTGGTCCAGGTCGGAGGGCAATTCGGGCTTCGCCAAATCTACGGCGTCTTTCACCCGGCGCATGGCCTCGTCGATGTCTTCGCCACTGTTAAACTCCACAATGATGACCGAAAAGTCCTGCATGGACGTCGAATTGATCGCCTTGACGCCATCGACGGATTGGAGTTCGTTCTCCAACTCTCGCGTGACGAGGCTTTCGATGTCCGCCGCTGAGTTACCGAAGTAAGGGGTGTTGATGTACACCTGCGGAAACTGTACTTCTGGGAATTGTTCCTTGGGTACCGCATCGTAGCTGCGTAGCCCAAAGACCAGAATCATGAACGTCAGGATGAAAATACTGGTCGCGTTATCAACGGCCAGTTCCGTCAGTCCGAAGGAACGGTAGTCTTTTTGTTGGGCCATTATTTGCGAGTGTTTTGGGTGTTGATAACTTCAATTTTCTGACCGTCGGATACGTTACGGGCACCTTCCAGGATCAGTTCTTCGCCGCCTTGGAGTCCGCTTTTGATGATGGCTTCGCCTTCGTAGCTTCGGCCCAGTTCGACGAACGTTTTGCGGGCGATTAGTTTGTCGCCTTCTTGCGCTCGGACGAATACGTAACTCTTACCGCTAACGTCCTGCTGGATGCGATTCAGCGGAATGGCCACCACGTCTTTGGCCTCAAAATCCCGAATTTTCATCTCGGCCAGTAGGTTGGGCTTCAGCGCTGGGTCACTGGGGAGGCGTACTTCCACCTGGAAGGTTCGGTTGGCGGGGTCGACGGTTTTACCGATTTGGCTAACGCTGGCGGTTTGCTCAAATCCGAGTGCCGGAATGCTTACCTGCACCTTGTCTCCGCGGTTGACGTTGCGGATATAGTTTTCCGGTACGTCCGCCGCGATTTTCAAGCGACTGGTGTTCAGAATTTGTACAATGGGTAAGCCCGGCGAGGTCACTTCCCCCGACTGCGCAATGACGCGTTCCACCACCCCCGTAGTAGGAGCGTAGACCTTATCTTTGGCCAGGGTGATGTCTAAACTTTCTAGGCTTTTTTCCAGGCGCTCTTTGTTATTTTCAGCTTGTAAAAACTGAATTTCCGAACCAATATTCTGGTCCCAGAGGCGCTTTTGACGCTCGTAGACCGTGGTGGCCAGTTCGAGTGACTTTTCCAGTTCGGCGCGCTGGCTTTGAATAGTGGCTACGTCCAGGGTAGCAATCAGCTGTCCCTTGCGTACGTTGTCGCCTTCACTAACGGTCAGTCGGGTAATGCGCCCGGCAATTTCTGCCGTAGCATCGTATAAGTCGTCGCCACTCACGGCCCCCTGTAGGGAGACGTAGCTGCTAAAGTCCTTCCGTTGTACGGACGTGGTCGTCACCAGCGCACCGACTTCTTGCAGAGAAGGGTCATTGCTGGTGATGGTACTGTCGAGCTGCGCAATGGTAGCTTCGAGTTGTTGGTTTTGAGTTTGCAAGGTGCGGAGGTACGCCTTTTGCTCGTCCAGCGAGAGTTCTTGCCAGTTGGTGTCTTCCACGTTGCCGGAAGGTTGGCAAGCAACAAAGCTGAGCGCAAGGAGCAAGGAGAGAAAATATTTCATAATGGCTAATCAAAAGAGATAAATGGATGGAATATGGATGATTATTACAGGCCAAGAGCTTCTTGGAGGGTGATTTTAGCTTGCAGCAGCTCGAACTGCGCTTGGAGGCGGTTGCTTTGAGCGGTGTACAGTTCGCTTTCTGCTTGGCTAACTTCCAGGCTAGAGCCGACCCCTTCGCGGTACTTGACTTGGGTGGTATCGTAGATGCGTTGCGCCAGTTCTAGGTTGCGGTCACGCTCGCGGAGGCGATCCAGGGCGCTTTGGTAGGCGGTTTTGGCGTTGGTTACTTCCAGGTTGGCCGCGCGTTGGAGCGTACTTTGCTGAAGCACCACTTGCTCCCGCGCCAGCTTGGCTCGGGCAACGCTCGCACTGCGGAGGCCACCATCGTAAATCGGTACGTTGAGGCTCACGCCGAGCAAACCCGTCGGGGCCCAAAAATCGTCCGTGGAATCGTTACCTTGGTATTGATATTGGTAAGCCGCATTACCGCGCAAGCTCGGCCAGTAACGCGACTGGTTCACTTGTACGTTCAGGTCTTGCAAGGCTAAGCCCTGTTGAATGAGGTTGAGTTCCGTCCGGCGGCTGTAGTCCAGTTCGGCTTCCAGCATAGCGGCATCGGCATCGGTTAGTAAACCTTCGAGGTCATCCGTAACGGTCAATTCTTCCCCAGCGGGATAGTTGAGCGTAAACTTCAACGCTTCGACGGCCATCTCGTACTGGCGCGACAAGTTTTGCCGTTCGGTCCGCAAATTAGACAAAGAAAGCTCCAAACGATCAACGTCCAACTGCTCTACAAAGCCTGCCTCGTAGGTGGCTTGCGTTTCTGCAAACAAAGTCGTGAGGTTCGTAATGTTCTTGTCGAGTTGGGCTAGGTTTTCCGTCAGGAACAGGAGCGTCAAATACGCATTGCGGACTTGCGCGCGCACGTTCCGTTGCTGGTCAGCTAGTTCTAGTTGCGCGTAGTTACGGGCCGCGCGGGCCGCCTTCAGTCCCGTCAAGTAGGAGGCATCAAAAATTAGGGCATCCAGATTGAGGGCTCCCGTGAAGTTGTTTCTTAAAATAAAAGAAATTTGATCGCCACCTAAAGCCATTGGCAGCTGTACAATCGGCCGTTCAAAGTAATAGGTATAGCCCGCCGAGCCATTCAGTTGGGGCATACCCTGGGAACGGAATTCTTTGATCTGCTCATCCGCGTCGGTGACGTTGAGCAGCGCCGCCTTCATTTCCGGGTTGTTGGCAATGGCGTAGTCGATGGCTTGCGCTAGCGTCAGGTCATTACGCTGCGCGGCTAGCCCGTTACTGCCCAAGAGCAGCAACAAGAGTAGAATTAGTTGGTAGTTTGCAGTTCTCATCAGGGTGTTGAATATTAGGAGGTGGTTTTGGTTGTTTCTTCGTCGAGGTACTCACACAGTAGTTCCTGGCCTTTTGCGGAGGCGATACCGTTTATATGGTAATGTACCAGTTGTGTCACGACGTGTTCCAGCGCAAATTGCTTGATCGGGAAGTAAGTGTTCATGCCAATATTTTTGGCCATACTGCCGAAAAACTTAGCAATGACGACTTCGTCAATATTAGCTCGGTAGAGGCCTTCTGCTTTTCCACGGATCATGTTCTCTTGGACGAGCGCCTGAAAAAAGTCGTTTTGCAACTGGTCAAAGGTTGTATGTTGCTCAGGGTAGTACTTTTCAATATCGTAGCGAAACGAGGCGGAGATGTTACGTAGGCGGGTGATGGCATAACGACTGATGCTTATCAATTCATTGATGGCGGAGCTGGCGGATTCCTTGATGTCAGCAATGGCTGCTTGTTCTTCCGTTACGTGCTGCGCCAGTACCTGGGTCAACAGATCCGTTTTGTTCTCGACCTGCTGGTATAAGGTCTTTTTGGAGATGCCTAGTTCCCGTGCTACGTCGTCCATGCTCACGCTGCGGATGCCGTAGCGCCAAAAGAGTTGTTCGACTTTTTTTAATAAGTTATTTTGCACAGGTTAAACATTGGTACACTGCGGAAACGCTGGAAACTTTTAGTTGGTTGAAAGTTTCCGAAGTTTTTTTGAAATTTTTTTAGTTATGTTGTTACTTGTCGTCATCTAACTCCTCAAAAGCAAGTATCGTACTGCACCTGCTAACTACTAAAAAACTTA
>JBCDIR010000122.1:0-6979 GCA_038748735.1 Bacteroidota bacterium
ATCAGTCCGATCCCAAATGCTCGTCCCCCCGCGCCCGGGCCAGAAGTATCTGTTTCTGAAGGACACCCAGATAAAGTTTCTGACCAAATTTCTGATGCGCTAGTTGATCACTTTCTAGCCTTTGACCCTCAGTCCAAGGTGGCCTGCGAAACACTGGTTACGACGGGGCAAGTCGTGCTTGCCGGGGAAGTAAAGTCTACGACCTATCTGGATGTGCAAAAGATTGCGCGCGACGTCATCCAACGGATTGGCTACACCAAGTCGGAATACATGTTTGACGCAAATAGCTGCGGTGTTTTGTCCGCCATTCACGAGCAATCGCCCGACATCAACCAGGGCGTTGAACGCCAAGACCCGGAGGAACAAGGTGCGGGAGACCAGGGGATGATGTTTGGCTACGCCACCGACGAAACGGAGAACTATATGCCCTTGGCCCTGGATTTGTCCCATAAAATTCTTCAAGAACTGGCCGATATTCGCAAGGCGGGTGAAGAAATGACTTACCTCCGCCCGGACAGTAAATCGCAGGTGACCATTGAATACAGCGACGACCACCAGCCGCAGCGTATCGACACCATCGTCGTTTCTACGCAACACGATCCTTTTGACGAGGATGAGGCTATGTTGGCTAAGATTAAAGAGGACGTTATTAACATTGTCGTCCCCCGCGTCAAGGCACAACTGAAACCCAGCCTACAAGTGCTCTTTGACGATGCGATCACTTATCACGTCAATCCAACGGGGAAGTTCGTTATCGGTGGTCCGCACGGTGATACGGGGCTTACGGGTCGCAAAATCATCGTTGATACTTACGGTGGTAAAGGGGCCCACGGCGGTGGTGCCTTTTCGGGTAAAGACCCTTCCAAGGTAGACCGTTCGGCGGCCTACGCTACGCGTCATATTGCCAAAAATCTCGTAGCAGCCGGTGTTTGCAGCGAAGTACTGGTACAGGTGTCCTACGCCATTGGCGTGGCGCGTCCGACCAATATTTACATTAATACCAATGGCTCCGCTAAGGTACAACTCAGCGATAGCGAAATTGCCGAAAAGGTAACTTCCGTCTTCGATATGCGCCCTTACGCCATTGAACAGCGCCTCAAATTACGTAGCCCGATCTATAGCGAGACGGCTGCCTACGGTCACATGGGCCGCACGCCCGAGACTAAGACGGTAACGCTCACCAACGGTTCCGGTGAGTCCAAAGAAATGGAGGTGGAAACCTTCACTTGGGAAAAACTGGACCACGTGGATGAGGTGAAAGCGGCTTTTGGCTTGGCGTAGCGTATGTTCATATAAAATCCACGTCTACATCGTACGGGAAAGTCATCAAGTAGTGCATCGCCTCTTCAATAGGGAAACCCTTGAAAACGATGCGGTAAAGCATTTCCGTGATGGGTGCGCGTAGGCGGTACGACTTGGCCAAGTGGCGCGTAATTTGCAAACTGCGCAGGCCTTCGGCTAATTCTTCTTCGCTGTTTTGGACGTCTTCCAGGCTTTCTCCCGAACCGATACGGAAGCCGAAGGTATAATTACGGCTTTTTCGGCTCGTTGCCGTAGCGATTAAGTCGCCGATGCCCGCCGTTCCGAGGAAAGCGCTAACGTCTGCGCCCATGGCCTTTCCGTAGTGAATCATTTCCGACAAGCCGCGGGTGATGAGCATCGCCTGGATATTTTTGCCTAGGCCGTAACCTTTCAGCATACCGGAACCCAGTGCGATGGTATTTTTGAGTGCTCCGGCCAGTTCGGCCCCCAGTAAATCCGGCGAGCCGAAAACGTGGAAAACCGGACTGGCTAGTACGTCTTTTCCCGCTCGTACTACTTCGTCGTATTTGCTGGCAATGAGGGTCGCCGTGGGTTGTCCTTCTAGAATTTCCCGGGCCAAATTGGGGCCCGACAAGCACCCAATCCGCGCCACGACGGTTTCCTGCAAAATAACCTCCGACATCGTACTGACGTTGCTGCGGTTGATGCCTTCTTGTTCAATATCTTCCACGCGTACGCCGTTGAGGTCGAAGCCTTTGGTGGCGTGAATCATCAAATGGTAAGGATGTAGGTAGGGTGCCATATCGCGCATCAATCCCCGAAAAGCAGCCGATGGCACCACCGGAAACAACAAGCGGCACTGCTCCGCAATTTCTGCTAAGTCGTTGGTAGCGATGACGTTAGCGGGTAAAGTCACCCCGTAGGCCTCTTCCCGCTTATTGATGGCTACTACGCGCTTAGGGTTACGTGCGTAAATCATCACGGGCGTATTGGGAGCCAACAAATTGGCGATGGCCGTACCAAAACTTCCGGCACCGATCACACCCACGGGGGCAGTTGAGGGGGTTGACATAGGTTTGTTTTTGCTTGGCAAGTTTACAGTATTTTCTGCTTTTCGAGGGGGCCGTAGGGTATATTTCCCGTTGGGGCTTTTCAAATCCTGCTATAAACCCTACTTTTACGACAAAATCGCCACTGTAATATGAAGCGCATCACGCTAATTTGTTTGACCTGTTGTTGGGCCGTTACCGCCTGGGCTCAGTTGCCGTCTTCCAATATCTACTTGTTCAATATGCGACAAGTATCCGACAGTATTTTCGAGTTCAAGCAACCCCGCTACCTCACCGAGTTCAACAGTGACGGCTACAACAACCAGCCTGCCTTTTTTTCTAATGACGAACTGTATATTTCGTCGCAGTTGCCCCGCAATGCGCAGCCAGAACTGTACTTGCTTAATCTCAAGGAGAACACCAAACTCCGCGTGACGGAAACGGAAGAAGGCGAATTTTCTCCCGCTCGGATGCCGGATTTTTACAACTTCTCGGCTATTCGGCAGGAGTACCTCGGACAGGACACGGTTATCCGCCTGTGGCAATTCCCCATTGATCGTTTGACCAACGGAAAGCCCGTCTTCAAATACTTGCAAGGCATTGGCTACTACTCCTGGGTGAATAGCAAGGAGGTGGCTGTTTTTGTGGTCGACAACCCGAGTTACCTCGCTTTGGCTAACGTAGACACGGATGACCTCATTCCGCTGGCAACGGATGTGGGCCGCTGCATTCAGAAACTCCCCAACGGCAACTTGGCTTTCATGCAACGCAACGTGCGGGGAGTGTGGGACCTTATGGAAGTTTCGCTCTACCGCCGTTCCACCGTTGCGCCCCAGCCGATTGTGACCTCGCTAGGCTCGGAAGATTTTGCGGTCTTACCCGACGGCAGTTTTATTCAGGGTCGGGGCAGTAAACTTTATAAATACAACCGCTTCCGCGACGATGATTGGATAGAAATTGCGGATTTACGCTTTTATAATATTACCAATATTTCGCGTATTGCGGTCAGTCCGGATATGAAAATTGCGATCGTGGCGGATTAGGAGTGTTGTTTTTATTTGGGGCCTGCCCTCCGTAGACTACGGGCCGCTACGCTGCGCAGCTCGTTGTTCACTCGGCCGTGCCCTGCGGGACACGTCTGCCCCACCTTGGGGGCACTGCTACGCATCGCTAGTGCTTTGTTAAGACTGAAGTTGCGGGTAGGGTATTAGCAGATTTTGTTGCCAATCCAGGCGAAGGTTCCCGCGCATAGCCTAAGCTACGCAAGGGGTTCTTTAACGCAGAGTGGCAGCAAAAGATGCCATAGATTATCCATAGATTTAGTGTTAACAAAGCACTAGGCCGGACCGTCACCTGTATTCAAGTAATAACGTTGAAAGACACGGCTCCTCGATTACGTTAGACGCAGCAATGCGTTTTACAATAATTTCCTGATGAACTACACCGAGATTCCTGACTTGTACCAATACTTCCTCCGCTGCAAAACCGTCAGCACGGATACCCGGAAAATTACGGCTGAAACGCTCTTCGTTGCCCTCAGAGGCGATAACTTCGACGGCAACCAATTCGCGGGTCATGCCCTCGCCGCCGGAGCTAACTACGCCATCGTGAGTGACCCCGAAGTAGTACTGGATGACCGTTATTTACTCGTCGAAGATACCCTAGTGGCGTTGCAAGCTTTAGCGCGTCACCACCGTCGGCAGTTCAGCATTCCGGTGTTGGCCATCACGGGCAGTAACGGCAAAACGACGACCAAAGAACTCGTAGCAGGCGTACTGGCCGCCGCCCACCAAACGCACTTTACCCAGGGTAACTTCAACAACCACATCGGTGTACCGCTGACGTTGCTGGCGATGCCGACGAATACGGAAATTGCGGTGATTGAAATGGGGGCTAACCACCAGGGAGAAATTGCCGCCCTCTGTAATATCGCTGAACCCACGCACGGTCTCATCACCAACGTCGGACGGGCGCACTTGGAAGGCTTCGGTGGCGAGGAAGGTGTACGCAAGGGCAAGTCCGAACTTTACCGCGACTTGGCCAAGCGCGACGGAGTCGTTTTTGTCAATTTAGAAGAAAATTACTTGTCGGATTTAGCCGCCGTCGTAGCGCGCCGCATCGACTACCAATTATCGGAGCAACCCAGTTTGGCTATTCCTTACTATGAGTTAGCGGTCGAGTCCGTAGCACCCCACACCAAAGTTCGTTTTATTGACCAAAACGGAACCTCGTATGCTGCGACCAGTATCCTAGTGGGTAAACACAATTTGCAAAACATCAACACCGCCATTACGGTCGGGAAATACTTCAAAGTTCCGGCTGCGGCCATCGCACAGGCAGTCAGTGATTACGTCCCAACGAATAATCGTTCTGAGTGGGTCGAACGCGGAGGTATTCGTTACTGGCTCGATGCCTACAACGCTAATCCCAGTAGTATGCGCGCCGCTCTTACCACCTTTGCGGAACTAGCGGGGGACAACAAACGCGCAGTACTCGGGGTCATGTTGGAACTAGGCGAAGAGAGCGAAGCAGCTCACCTAGAAATTGCTCGTTTGGCACAAGGCCTACCGCTAACCGCCGTCTACCTAGTGGGAGACGAATTCGCTTCCGCCGCAAAAGCACTTCACTTGCCCCATTACGCCAGCGGTGAAGACCTGCTAGCCGCCGCAGTAACGGACCAGTGGGCGGGCAGTACCGTGCTCATCAAAGGCTCGCGGGGGATGCGTTTAGAACAGTTGCTCCCCGCTATCTCTTAGCCAGCTCCACCATCGGTTTTCCGTAGCGTAATTTTGTAGCGCTTTCGGTAGCTCGTCGGAATGGATGGGTTCCCAAGCCAGTACACTATCCGCCGCTACGGGTAGGCAGGTGTAGACGGTAGCCGCTTCCGAACGATGTACCGCTTCGTGCCAGAGCAGGGCGGACGCTAGATGCGTAAGTGGTTGCTCGCTTTTTAGCTGGTACAATAGGGCCCAGTTGTCTAAAGTAACACTAGCTGCACGGGCGATGGGCTGGTTGTTTTTTCGTAATTCCAAAGACCGGACCTGTTCCTTTTTATGGAGTATTTTGGTACGCGTTGGTTGACTTTTGGCGAGGGTCAACTGCTCCTGTGTACGTGCACGTACGTAGGCTAGTGCCACGCGTAGTTCGCCACGGGGAACGGCTTTCCAGTACCCATCGCGGCGGTTCCAGGTGAGTTGTCGTTTGGCGTAGCGGCGGCTGTTCTGCTGAATGTCCGTGATGACGGTATGCTGGTCAATTTTCTGGTCAAAATAAGGGAACCACTCCTGGTAGCCTACCGTACGCAGTGCGGGTAGGTTTTGCTGCGGAAGTAGCGTCTTTACTTCGGCTTCTAGCCCTTCTTCCACCATCGTTTTTACCCGCTGGTTGATTCGTTCGTACAGGACTTCGCGCGGCCAGGTGGGTTGTAAATAGATGGGCGTAAAGGCTGGTGGCGGAATAGCCGTTTGGCGAAAGCTCGAATACGGTTGACCGCTGGCCAAGCATACTTCCAAGGCTCGCCGTATACGGGAACCGTTTTGTTGGTCCACTTCTGCGGAATAGACGGGGTCTAATTTCGCCAGCTGAGTTTGTAAAAAAGGCAATCCTCGCTCGTTTGCCCATTCATCTACCCGTTGGCGAATGGCTGGAGGCACGTCTGGAAAGGTATCCAATCCTTCCGTCAGGGCCCGGATGAACAAACCCGAACCGCCAACCAGCACCGCGTAATCTTTAGTTTTGAAAATTTGATTTAATTTTTCAGTGGCCAGACGTGCAAATTCCCCAGCGCTCAGTGGCTCCGTCACCGAGCGGTCCGCTACGAAATGGTGAGGAACTGCGGCCAGTTCTTCCGCTCTGGGGCGAGCATTACCGATTCGCATTTCTCGGTAGAATTGGCGGCTATCTGCGGAGAGGATTTCGGTGTCGAAATGCCCAGCTAGCGTAATTGCTAAACTGGTTTTACCACTTGCCGTTGGGCCACCGACTACGATTAAATATTTGCGGGGAGCGTCCACGGTTATTTACTTTTCAAGCGCTCGAAATGCGCACTGAGTTGTTGGGCTACGTCCACCCAGGCACGATTGCGGTTGGGCCACTGGGACACAAACTTTCCGTCCGACGGTAGACCGCGAATGGCCCCGCCGAGGGGTGTGCCTTGTAGGTTGACTTCTTCGATATTGATGGGGATAATTTTAGCGGACTGTACGGCCGCTTCCGCTAGCGCAAAAAGATCGGGCGTGAGGACATTCGGAGTGATCAAAAAGAGGACGGATTGTGCTGCTTCTACCAAGCGGCTCTGGTAGGTTAGCGTATCCGTTGCGGCTAGTGGTACGTCTTGCTGTACGTCCATGAAGTACAGTTGCTCGTCCCGCATAAGGAGGAAGAGGTGTTTTTTTAGTTCGGTTAATGCTGTGGTATCTTCCTTGCTGTAAAGGAGCAAAATCGGTAAGCGATCGCCGAAGTTGGGGAGGGGCGGGGCGGTCGGTGTTGGTCCGCCATCCGAAGGGTTTTGTACGGCTAATTGATTCCTAAGCTGCTGCATAAATTTCAGTAGCGCGGTAGTGATGCGGTTACGCGCTACCCCAAAATCATCGTAGTTGAGGTGGCCCCGGAGGTGGTCCCGCTCGGCGGTTTTCAAACGTACGAACAGTTGCTTGAGTTCCTTGTTG
>JBCDIR010000123.1:0-6879 GCA_038748735.1 Bacteroidota bacterium
CATTTTTTTAGCGTTTTACAAGCTTGCCGGCAGTGGTTGGGGATTACAATGAGCTCTTCGGGGCTTCACAGGAGGGGGCTAGCCCACCTCAGCTAACCAGCGCCACGAATTCCGCTTCGGTCATGATGGTCACCGTGCCGAGGGCCTGGGCTTTTTTGAGCTTGGACCCTGCCTTTTCTCCGACGACGAGGATGTCCAAGTTACCACTCACGGCGCTGATGTTTTTCG
This sequence comes from Bacteroidota bacterium, assembly GCA_038748735.1. Lineage (GTDB taxonomy): Bacteria > Bacteroidota > Bacteroidia > Chitinophagales > Saprospiraceae > Lewinella. The sequence goes on from JBCDIR010000123.1 coordinate 229, forward strand.
CCCCAGCGGCGGCGGCTTTTTCCTGAGCTTCTTTACGGCTCAGTTGCAATAGTTTTCCGGTGAATAGGATGGTTTTACCCACGAAGGGACCTTCCGTGACGGCGGCTTTGGGGCGGTCTGCGGCGGTGGCTTTTAGGTTAACCCCGTAGGCTTCTAACTGCTCTAGCATCGTGATATTATCCGGTTCGGCAAAGTAGGCCATTACGTTTTCGGCTACGGTAGGCCCGACGTCTTTGATGTTGGTAAAGTCTTCCAGTGTCCAGTGCCGCAAATCCAGGATGTGCTCCAGCTCCGCCGCGAGTAGTTTGGATACTTTCTTGCCCAAGTGGTGAATACTCAAACTGTGCAACAGCCGATAGATCGGATTTTGTTTGGCCACTTCAATGGCTTGACGCAAATTGGTGGCGGATTTTTCTCCGAAGCCTTCGAGGGTCGCAACCTGCGCGTAATCTAGGTTGTAAATGTCCGGCAGGTCCTTCACCCAACCCTGCTCCACGAACCGCTCGACGATAGAGCGACCGAGTCCGTCGATGTCCATAGCGGGTTTGGAGACGTGGAAGATGATGCGTTGCAGTACGCGCTCGGGGCAGTAATAGTTGGGGCAGCGCCAGGCCGCCTCGCCCTCAGCCCGCACCAGGGGCGTTCTGCAGCACGGGCAAACGGTTGGAAAAACGATGGGTTGCTCCGAACCGTCCCGCAAGTCGTCCATGGCTTTGACGATGTAGGGGATGACGTCCCCCGCACGCTCAATGAGTACCGTATCGCCAATGCGCAGGTCTTTTTCCTTGATAAAATCCTCATTGTGCAAAGAAATAGACGAGATGGTCACCCCGGCCAGCGACACCGGCGTCACCTTGGCCACGGGCGTGATGGAACCCACTTTGCCAATTTGATATTCTACCTTTTCCAGGCGCGTAGTCGCTTGCTTGGCCGCAAATTTATAGGCAATGGCCCAGCGCGGATGGTGGCTGGTGTAGCCCGCCCGTTCCTGCAATTGGCGATCATCGACCTTGACGACCATCCCGTCTACTTCGTAGGCGTAGTCTTCGCGCTGTTGTTCCCAATTGGTGCAAAATTCGATGACCTCCTGAATGTTTTTGCACCGCTTACGTTCCGTACCGTCGGCGGGTACTTTGAAGCCGAGTCCGGCCAGCAAATCCAAGCTTTCGTAATGAGTCGCTAGCTGATCTAGTGCATTGTTGCCCGCGGCATCTTCGGCGTAGCCTAGCGTGTACAGGAAGGCTTCGAGGCCGCGCTCGGCCACTTCCCGTGGGTCCTTCATACGCAGCCCACCCGTAGCGGTATTGCGAGGATTGGCAAAAAGGGACTTGCCATCTTTTGCCCGTTGCGCGTTGATGTCAGCAAATTTGTCTTTGCGGATCAGGACTTCGCCCCGGAGTTCCACTTTGTGTAAACCGTGCTGGCTGAAATTTGCACTCAGCGGAATGGACCGAATTACCCGCGCGTTGGCCGTCATTTCTTCTCCTTGCTGTCCGTTGCCACGAGTAGCACCCCGCACGAGCTGGTCGTTTTCGTAAACCAGCGCAATACTCCCCCCATCGAACTTTGGCTCTACGGCGTAGGCGATCTCCGTTTCGGGAGGCATATTGAGCATCCGCTTGACTTGCTGATCGAACTCTGCTAGGTCCTCCGCATTGTAGCTATTGGCTAAGGATAGCATCGGCGTCAAGTGCGGTACGGAAGGAAAGTCGTTACTGACGTCGCTGGATACCCGTTGGGTTGGCGAATCGGGGGTGACGAGCGTGGGGTCCGCTTGCTCCAGCGCTTCGAGCTGTTTAAATAATTGATCGTACTCAAAATCACTCAGCACCGGATCGTTTAAAATGTAATAGCGCCACTCGTGGTACACGATCATTTCTCGCAGATCCGCCGCCCGCTCCCTCACCGGAGTTTGGTGAACTGCGTGAGAAGTGTCCAAGTAATGTTTGGACCGATGAAAAAGGTCCTTTTGTCGGGCGGGAGTATACATCTACGTCAAATGAATTTACTACGTAAGTTATTTAAACATCGTCTTCTCTAGTGTCCGCCGCTAGCTGCGCGTGTTGTTGAGTGGTAACGTAACCTCGGCGTTCCTCCGTGTGGCCCTTTGTGTTCTCGGTGAAAACCACGCTGTAACCGGAGGGTAAGGAGACTTTCGATTAATGTACACAACTGTTTGGTGTAAACTAATAATTCTAATAAAGACGATGCGGCGAAGATACGAGGCTTCCGCAAGAAAACGCAGCCGTTGGCAACCTTATCGAATATCCGCCCGTTACAAGCGTGTGCGACTTCCCCCCATCAATATCGTCTGGTTGAAGCGTGATTTGCGGCTGCGCGATCACGAGCCGCTGCACTTGGCGGCCCGCGCGGACATTCCTTGTCTATTGGTGTACTGTTTTGAACCTTCTCTGGTCGCTCATCCCGATTATTCGGCGCGACACTGGCGCTTTGCGTGGGAGGGTTTGCAGGACATGAATAAGCGCTTGGCGCAACCCGTCTTGGTCGCGCATGAAGAGTGTTTAACTGTTTTTCAGCGCGTGGCCAAGCACTACGAAATTGTCCACTTGTGGTCGCACTTGGAGATTGGGGTCAAAGCGACTTTCGAGCGGGATAAAGCTGTAAAGCGTTGGTGCCTAGACCAAGGTATTGTTTACCAAGAATTTGGACAAGATGGCGTCCGGCGCGGGGCGAAAAACCGAATCGGCTGGGAGGATCACCTGGCGGCACACCTACAACGTCCAGCCTTGCCGAGCGTAGAGGCAAAGTTGACCCAGGTCAAGTTGCCAGATGACCTAGTTAAGGAAACAATTGGCCAAGCACTCCCCGCAGTGTGGACGACACCCAACCCGAATTTTCAACCCGGTGGGGCGACGTACGCTTGGCGGTATTTTCAGTCTTTTTTACAAAAACGACACCGTAATTACAGTCGACAATTGGGGAAACCTTCCCTGAGTCGGTACAGTTGTAGCCGCCTTTCGCCTTACTTGGCTTTTGGCAACATCAGTTGGCGGGAGTTGGTGCAAACGAGCGTGCAATACGCCGAAAAGATTGGGGAAGATTTCAACTTGCCCAACTTCCAGTCGCGGCTTTACTGGCGGGCGCATTATTTGCAAAAGATGGAGTCGGGTTACCATTTGGAATACCGAGCGATCAATCCCGCTTTGGAGGACGTTGGCCGCTCCCACCCACCCGAACTATGGCGAGCGTACGCAGCGGCCCGTACGGGTTTTCCGATGGTCGATGCGAGTTTGCGTTGCTTGGCGGAAAATGGCTGGATCAACTTTCGGATGCGTGCCATGCTGGTAACCTTTGCGACTTTCACTCTCGGACTCGATTGGCGGGCGGTGGCGCACCACTTGGCCCCGCTGTTCCTCGATTTTGAACCTGCTATCCACTACGCGCAACACCAGATGCAGGCGGGGCTGACGGGTTACCACACCCTACGTATTTTCAACCCCAACGTACAAGCAGAACAGCACGACCCGCAGGGCGAATTCATTCACCGCTGGCTACCGGCGCTACGTACGGTGCCGCCTCCGGCTTGTTGGCAACCCTGGAAGATGACACCGATGGAGCAAACGTTCTACCATTGCGAAATTGGTAAAGACTATCCCGCACCCATCGTCGACTACGACCAGGTGACGAAGCACAATAAGGACACCTACTGGGCGTACCGCCAGAGCGCAGCGGCCAAAGCGGAGCTACCCGCCATCTGGGAACGTTTCTGTATTCCTACGGACATCCGCAAATACCAAGCAGCGCAGGATAGCTGAGTACCCTGCGCTGCTTGGAGAAGTGGTCTAATGTACGCCGTGCATAAGACGCTTCAAAATGGGCGTTAACACGGCCGAGAGGATGCCCAGACCAATCGGTATGGCGGTTAGTATCCAAAAGAAGGTATTCAAACCTTGGGTTTCGGCAATGGCGTCAATATTGCCACCGAAGCTGTGCGCCGCTTTATTACCAATCGCAATGGCGAGGTAATATACGCCGAACATGAAGGCAATCATGCGGGCGGGTACCAATTTACTCAGGTACGACAAGCCCATTGGCGATAAGCACAATTCCCCCAAGGTGTGAAAGAGGTAAGCCATGATGAGCCAGAACATGCTCAACTGTGCCGTTTTCGCACCAGCAGGTACTCCACTCGCGCCGACGGCTAAAAAGGCAAAACCGATACCCAGCAGAATCATACCCATTGCGTACTTAATAGCTCCGGGTGGGTTGTATCTACTTTCCCAGAGGCTGGAGAACAGTGGCGCAAAAGCGATGATAAATAAAGAGTTCAAAATCGCAAACCAAGTAACCGGAACCTCCGTACCCGTCGTTTGCCACTCCGTATATAATTTAAACCCGACGATACCCCAAATGATGACGAAACTGACCCCCAGAACGATGTTCGAGGTACTGATGCGTGCGTAGGTTTTGCTGAAGAGTCGATAGAGGACGTAAGTAATGATGAGGAGTGGAATAACCGTCACCAAGAAATCGACGGTCTTGAAAATTATCGCCCCCGTTCCCGACAGTTCTCGCATCGTATAGTCACGTGTGTAGAGGGGTAAGGTACCCGCAGCTTGCTCAAAAGCAGCCCAGAAAAAGACCGTCAGCAAAGAGAAAATGATGACCGCTACCATCCGGTCCCGCGTAATGGGGCTGTAACGTGGAATACGTACGGCTAATAACACAATGAAGGTGATGGCCGCCAGCACCGCAAAGAAATAAGAGTCGGGCAAACCTCCAATGTCGAAATTGAGCAGTTGAATATCACCGATTTTAGACAATGGGTCGTTGATGATGTAGATCAAAGCAGATACGACAAAAATACCGATTAGGGCGTAGTCCAGTGGCAGGAAGGGGTTCCGCTTGTCGTTATCAGTAGCGGTTTCTTCTAACACCTCTTTGGTCGTTTTGGGGGTAGTCACCTTACCCGTAGGTTTGGCACCAATGTCACCGAACAGGGGTTGCGCTAAGTAAAACTGAATCATACCCAGCAACATAAAAATACCCGCTAGACCAAAGCCCCAACTCCAACCAACGCGCTCGCCGATGTAGCCACAGAGCATAATGCCTAGGAAAGCCCCGGCATTTACGCCCATATAAAATATGGTGTAAGCGCCATCTTTTTTCTCTTCGCGGCCCTTATACATGACGGAAATAATGGAAGTCATATTGGGTTTGAAAAAGCCGTTCCCGACGATCAAAAACGCAATACCCAGATAAAGAAACAGGGGGGTCTCCAACGCCATGGACGCGTGTCCGAGCGTCATGAGTAGCGCCCCGATGACTACCGCCGTTCGGTAACCCAAAACCTTATCGGCCAAATAGCCACCGATGATGGGCGTCAGATAGACCAACATGGCGTAGGTGCCTAGGAGCGATAGTGCTTCCTCTTTGCTCCATTCCCAACCCGGGTTTTCCCCCAGCAGGGGGGCCGTCAAGAATAGCACCAGCAGCGCCCGCATCCCGTAATAAGAAAAGCGCTCCCACATTTCCGTAAAGAACAACACAAACAGCCCCGCCGGATGGCCGAGCACCTGAGTGTTGAAAAAATCATCGCGAGTATTACTCATCTGTTACTTGTTTTTGTTTTTCGTTTCGTTAGGCTTTTAGCCTGTATTAAGCGTCCAATTGGATGTTCTCTGCTCCGTGGGTGAGCCGTTTTAAAGGTTTGATGATGAGTAACACTAGTACGCCCATTATGGTGCAGAAAACAGCGATACCCGTGAAAACAGAAAATTCACCAAACGCGCTAGCTGACTCACCTAGCAGACCAGCTACTTTATTACCTAAGCCCGTAGCGGCAAAATAGGCCCCCATCATGAAAGCTACCCAGCGCGCTGGAGATAGTTTGGTGATGAACGATAGTGCTACTGGTGAGGCACATAACTCTCCCAAAGTGTGGAATAAATAAGCTAGTATCAACCAAATCATCGAGGATTTTTCCATCACTTTTCCAGCGTCATTAACAGTCACTTCGGTAGTTGCAATAGACATGAAGAAAAAGCCCCAGCCCATTATGATGACACCAATGGCCATTTTGAATAGAGAGGAGGATTCTTTTCCACGGTTACGCCACCACCCCCAAAAACTTCCAATCAAAGGCGCAAACATTAAAATAAAGATGGCATTAACGGATTGAAACCAAGAAGCGGGTACTTCAAAGCTGCCTAGGCTGAGGTCCGTTTTTTCGTCGGTGTAAAGGCTCATTAATCCTCCAGCTTGCTCAAAGGAACCCCAAAAAACAATGATGATGAGGAAGGATAAATAAGTCACTAGAATTCTATCTTTCTCAATCGCATTTCCGTCATTGTAGATAACAATTCCTACGCCAACCGCTAAGGAAAGCGCCGCAATTAGTAGTGCATAATCCTCGGCCCCAGTGGTGAAATATACTACGGCGGCAATAGCTAATGTAATACCAAAGCCAATTGATGAATTTTGGTGTTTAAGTATATCACCGATCAAATTGGGACGATCTTCGTTGCTCCCTTTTTCTTCTACCACTAGGTTGCCGACGTGTTTGAGGTACTTCTGCCCCCAAAGGTAAACGAGCATGCCAAGTGCCATACCAATACCTGCCAGACCGAATCCGTAATGCCAGCCGATTTTTTCGCCTACGTAACCTACAATGATGGCAGCAGAGGCAGC
>JBCDIR010000124.1:0-6860 GCA_038748735.1 Bacteroidota bacterium
TGCCAAACCGTGCGGAGAGTTTAACCCTGCACCAGCTACGGCATTATCGAACCAGGGGGTACCGATTTCAGTAAAAGTATTATCGGCATTGATGCGGTATTTGTGTACGGCTCCGTTGGTAGTTGGTTCGTTGAGGTAGACATATTCGGTACAGTCACATTGACTATAAGCGGTGAGCGGTAAAAGCAGACTGAGCAAATAACAACATAGACCTATCGTGAAGAGGTGAGTGGTTCTTTTTTTCATGGTTATAATTGTTGATCCAAACTTTTCCTGCTGGACACCTACCAGCACGTACGTAATAACTGATTCGTACTAAAGCATTGCTTAGTCAACAAAAAAACCTGAAGCTAGCTAATGTGAACTCACTAGCTAGAGGAGGGGACGTAATTTTTTTCGTGTGACTATGAAACGCTATTACCCAATAAATTTCCGTTGGGCTAAACATGAGTAAAGTTAGTATGATTTTTGGACACAACCAAACGTTAGTCGATAAAACAAGCTGTTCCACACTCTTGGCCCTGGGTATTAATTCCCATCCCACGGAAAACTACCACAACCCGCCAAACAAATTTGGATAACTGCCGGATCGTAATCATCCTGATCACCTGCGTTATCTACGCTACCATTACTATCGTCGTTGACATCGTCATCACTACTGATTTCGCTACTGCTACCGTCATTCGTATTTGACAAGTCGCTGTCTTCGTCCAGGGCCGTGGGGCCGCCAGGGGTAGCCGCTGCGTCTACGATTTCCGCATTATTAATAATCTGGTTACCAACGAAATTGACGTTAATCATGAAGGTGATCGTAACCGTTAACTGCTGCCCTGCGGCCAATTCGTCGATGGTAAAATCCCAGGCGTTGGGGGCACCCGAGCTAAAGCCCGTAGCCGGTGTACTGCTAAAGCTAGAGAAAGTCAGTTCGTCGTTGTCAAAATAATCCGCTACGTCAATGTCGAAGGCATCAACGACGCCCTGGTTGAAGATCGTGAGGTCGTAACTGACCAGGTCACCGGGGCGGAAGACCGTCTGTGAGGAGGAGAGTTGCTTGCGTAAGGCGAGGTCGAAACTGCAAGCGTTGACCGTAATCTGCATACTGAATTCGTACGCCCCACACTGCGGGTTATTCCCCAAACCATCGTAGATTTTATCAAAACTGTATACGCCGGGGGTAAGATCATCCGTAATCAGAATGCTCTGGTCACAGGGATTATAAATATCCGCTGATGCCGCATTACTGGGCATCCAAAAGCCGCCACAAATTATCCCTTCACAATCAATCAGTTCACTCAGAAAAACCTCGTCACCAGCAGCTTCGATATCGCACTGATCCAGGGTAATATCAAATAATTGCCGATTGGAGGTAGGGCAGCATTCACGACCAATACTCAACCCTTTGGCTTCTCCTCCCGGAACGTGAGGAATGGCAGCCGCGTTGTTGTAAGTCATCGTCGTAGCATCAATAACTGCTACGCAGTCCTCGCGCTGCGAGGCTACGTAAAGTTGATCACTAAACTCAGAATACGCGATACCACGAGCGTCCCAAAAGCCTTGCCCGTTATTGGCCGCATCATTAACGGAAGCGATTAGTGTACCCGTAGCATCGAACTTATCCACCCGATTATTTGTGGCGTTACCTCCCGAAAATACGACGTAGATATGACCAACTGCGTCAACGGTTACTCCGTTTACTGCCCCGCTGCCAGGAAGCGTAAACAGTGGGGCCAAAGTAGTAGATGCTGGATCACTGAACAAAGTGGGATCCGGGGTGAAACGGAAAATCGCGTTGGTATTTCCAGTTCCAGACTGAAATCCTGCCACGTAGATGTTTCCATCGATCCCGAGGGAAAGTCCCCACAGCCTACCGTTGTTATAACCTTGCACGTCCACCTCTCCGATGCGATTGTCGTTACACAAATCGTACGCAGCTATCTGTCCCGTAAAGTACTCATTCATGTATACGATCCCATCCACCAGCACAAAATTGGTGAAAGTCTCCAGGGTGCCGTTCAAGATTTCGTCCGCAAAAATATCGTCCTCAACGATGTTTCCAGCACAATCGATGCGGTTAATGGCAATGGGTTCTGCACTTCCCGACATCAACTCACCGATGTACAAAAACCCGTTAATATCGTAGCCTAAACCGTGGGGTAACTCTACGTTGGAGAGCCAGGGGTTACCAATTTCTGTTAGCCCCCCGTTGCTGGATCAATAGCAAATTTATGGGTCAGATCGAGCAGCGGATCATTCACGTATACGTAGTCTACACATTCACAACTAAAAACGCAAAGCTGCTCTTCTAAGGTTACGGTTACGTCCGCAAAGCAATCCGTATCTCCGTTGAAGACCCGTAGGGTATAGCTAGCCTGCCCGATGGGGTTAGCTAAACCGTTAGCCACAACAAAGGGAAAGCCTCCGATAACGTCCGCATCCGTATAGTCTGGATTACCCGAAAAAGTAGCTCCCGGCGACCAAGCTACTCGGTCTCCCGTGGTAGTTGACAGCTGTAAATAAGCGTCATCATTGGGTATACCGTCCGTACACGACGACTGCAGGGCAAAGGCCTGTACGGCTGGATGTACGCAAGTAGGACAATCGTCCGGCGTCGTCACCGTCACACAGTCGCTGGCTAGCTCACAGCCTCCCCCCGTGCAACTGTTCCCATCCCCTGCCCCCGTGCCGCTGCTGACAACTCGGTAGTAAGTAGTTTGGGTAGGACTTCCAGGGTGGTAGGTTGCCATTCCGTTGGTACCGGGGATCGTCACCCAACCCGCGCTCGCTGCACAGGGATTCGTATTCCGCTCCCAGCGCAGGATAGTTCCTGAAGTGGTGGCCGTCAAGTTAGTCGCGGCTTCTCCACAGTCAATGGTCTGATCGCCACTCACCATCACCTCGGGCACGTTGACAATTTCTACGTTGAAGGTCTGGGTGAAGGCACCGCACTGCTTTAGCCCCTGCCCATCCGAGCTGCGAATAAACGTGTAACAGCCCGGCGGAGCCGAACTGGTCTCAATGCTAACTTCACATTCGTTGTAGATCGCAGAGGAGGCGGCGTTGGCCCCTGCCCACTGCGCCTCACAGATGCCCCCTTCACTACAAGGAAAAATTTCGTTGAGGAAAATATTAGGGGTGCCGTTCGCAGCACAAACGACTTGTTCAGCCACTTAGTTAGGTTGAGTGGGGCAACATTCTTTAGTGATAGAGATTCCCTTACCGAAACTCTCTCCCCCCGGCGCGGGAACTGCCGTGGCCAAATAGTTTAAATCGGTATCAAATAAGGACACGCAATCGTCCGTAGTTGATTCGGTGGAAACGTACAGCCGATCCGCCGTTTCGCTGTAGACGATACCGATAGCTTCGCGGAAGCCAACGTTGTCCGAAGCGTCAATGTCAAAAGCAGAACGCGCAATGAAGTTGAAGTTTGGAGCGGGTCCAAATTTGAGTAGGTAGGAAGGCTCATTCGGCAGATTGGAATCGTTTTGTATTATAATGTATACGTTGCCCGCAAGGTCGGTCGTCACGCCTCTCACGTCCGCCCTAATGGTTGGAAAGTTACTGGACAGCGGCGTAGCCGTAACGCAAGTGCTAGGGTCAGTATCGAAATCAGTGACCGAAAACGTCCAGAAATAGTTAGTCTCCCCCGCATCCATGTAAAAACCAGCGGTAGCGTAAAAGATATCCGTGCGGTCATCGTAGTACAATCCCCAGTCGCTCTCCGGCTCGAAATCGTTTTCACAAAAGGTGACGTTTCCCACGGGCGTACTCGTGTTGCAGACATCCCACTGGCGAATTACGCGACCGTTATCCCCGTTCAATCCTGCCCAAGCATTGGTGAAGACAAAGTGGTCATGAGATACGATATTCAACTGACCACCATTCGGGACGGCGAAGTCACTTTCGGGAAAGATCGTACCATCACAACTGAGCTTGCGTATATCCCCATTATTGGGACCTTCGCCAATGTAAAAGAAGCCGTTCAGGTCAATACCCAAGCCGTGGGGAGCGTTGAGTTCTTCGCCCACAGCAATATTGTTGTACCATGGAGCGCCAATTTCCAGCAGCGAGCCATCGGAATTTACTTGAAACTTGTGCACTAGCCCACCGTTCGTAACTTCATTGAGATAGATATACTCCGTGCAGTCACACTGTGCTAGTGCCGTCGTCGGAAAACCCCAAACAACTATACCGCATAGCCAAACAATAAAAATGGTGGTTTTCGTAGTTTTCTTCATGTCGAGTTGTTCATTAGCAACGCCAACGGGGAAACAAGCGCTCAGCACTAGTTCCCGCTAATGCCTTAACACTAAAGCCACCGAAAAACTTAAATAGAAAAGTCCTAATAGCTTACGTATTAGGAGTAAAGAGAGGTAAGCGTAATTTTTCTTGTGACCATTGATTCGGGCTAAAATTGCCAATAATTTTCACAAAAAACAAGTAACTGCCCGAAAAACAGCTCATTTGAGGTTTTGATTCCAACAAAACATCAAATAATCGGAGCTGTAAAAGTGCTTCTTCGCAGGGCGTAACCGTTACATACCGTTTTAAGCCCCCGCACGAAACAAGCAATCCCGGATTTCCGCTGGTACGAAAATCCGGGATTGCGCATATACTACCTAGTCCACTGAGCGAAGTGAGGGCGTAAGGCAACTATAACGTTCCAATGTAGCGGAAAAGCATTCTAGAACTATTGACCTTGCCCCGCTAATAGTCAGTTGCCTCCCCAGGGAAAGGTTCCACAACCGGCCAAACAGATTTGGATTATCGCCGGATCGTAGTCATCTTGATCGTTAGCGTTATCCGCGCCACCATTACTGTCATCACTGATGTCATCATCGCTACCGAGTTCGTTACTGCTGCCGTCGTTGGTGTTGGAGAACTGACTGTCCTCGTCAAAAGCCGTGGGACCACCAGCGGAGGCAGAAGCATCCACGACTTCGGCATTATTGACGATCTGATTACCGATAAAGTTGACATTAATCATGAAAGTGATCGTTACCGTCACTTGTTGCCCAGCGGCCAGTTCGTCGATGGTAAAGTCCCAGGCGTTCGGAGAACCCGAGCTAAAGCCCGTAGCGGGCGTGTTACTGAAACTAGAGAAAGTCAGTTCATTGCTGCCAAAGTAATCCGTTACGTCAATATCGAAAGCATCAACGGTACCCTGATTAAAGACCGTGATGTCGAAGCTCACCATTTGCCCCGGGCGATAAACGCCAGTGGACGAAGCAGGCACTTTAGTAAGCGCTAAGTCAAAACCCACTTCACAGATTCTGTCCGTAGCCACCGTCACACAGTTGCTAGCCAGTTCACAATCTCCACCGGGACAGTCCGCGCCGTTACCCGTACTCATGCCACTAATGATGGCCCGGTAGTGCGTCGTCTGGTTGGGACTACCGGGGTTGAAGGTCGTCATACCCGCCGTACCGGGGATAGCCGTCCACAGGTCTGCCGCTTGACAGGTAGCCGTATTACTTTCCCAGCGTACGATGGTGCCCGTCGTCGTGGCCGTTAAATCACTGACCGGGTCACCACAGGCAATGGTTTGATCACCGCTGACGGTAATGTCTGGTACTTCAATGATTTCTAGGTGGATCGTTTGCGTAAATGCACCACACTGCTTGAGTCCGCTACCGTTGGAACTACGCGTGAAGGTATAGCAACCCGGATCAGAAGCCGTATTGACCGTTTGGTTACAACTTCGTAAAATGGCATTGGATGGCGCTCCTACTCCCGACCACTGGGCTTCGCAGACGACTGCGTCGCAGGGGAATAATTCATTCAGAAAAATAGAATCTCGCGTTCCATTGGTACAGACCACTAGTTCAACCGTCTGATTGGCAGTGGTCGGACAACACTCCGTATTCAGCGCAATCCCCTTGCCGTTGTCGCCCGTTCCGGGGCTGGGCACGACGGGCCCCAGATAGTCCAAGTCCGTATTAAAAAGCGATACGCAGTCGTCGATGGACGATTCGGTGGACGCATAGATGCGATCACTGAACGGGCTGTAAGTTAAACCGATCAATCTCCGAAAGCCCGTACCATCTTCCGCAGTATCGAAATCCGAGCGAGTGATGTAATCATAATCAGGACCAGGACCGAATTTCAGGATATACGAAGGACTATTAGTTAGATTAGAATCGTCCTGCACGGCAATGTAAACGTTACCATCGGTATCCGTAGTCACCCCCCGTACATCCGCATTGGTAGACGGAAATTCGGGTCCTAGAGCAGTGGCCGTTACACAAGTACCAGTATTATTGTCAAAGTCATCTAAAGTGAAAACCCAGAGGTAGTTAGTAGTACCCGTAAAGCCAGAAGTAGCGTAAAATACTCCCGTTCTTGGATCAATATAGAAACCCCAATCGGTACTGTTGCTAAAGTCCGTTTCGCAAAAACTAACCCCACTCACAAAGTTTCCCGAACAGAGGTCATAGGCTTCAATGTTTTCGCCCGTTCGCCCGTTAAGGAAAATATTATTACCGATAGTACCGAGATTGAACTGTCCGCCCGTAGTTATCCCGAATTCAGATTCTGGAAACAGTCCACCGTCACAGGTTAATCGACGAATCTGCTGTCCACTGATGAAATGCTCCCCAATGTATAAGTACCCATTGACGTCAATGGCTACCCCGTGGGGGGATACTAATTCCTCCATCATAGCATCGTTATCGAACCAGGGGTTACCGATTTCGGTGAGTGATCCGTCCGCATTGACGGCGTACTTGTGGATGGCACCACCCGTACTCGGTTCGTTTAGGTAGGGCGTCCTCAAAAAAGGATTTACTCCTTTCAACCTATTGACATACAGTACTTTAAAGGTATCAATTAATTTGTTTTCACGTACTAAAATGCACGAAAAA
>JBCDIR010000125.1:0-6848 GCA_038748735.1 Bacteroidota bacterium
AGGCATCGCCTACGTTTTTTGCCTTGTTCAGAATAAAATTTCGCTTCGCGGCTACTTCGTGGTGCTGGACTTTCGCACATTCAGGACTCGCAGAATAAGCCTACTCCAAACGATAGGCTCAGCGAATTTCTACCGAACGGGAAGCGATTGATGAAATAAAGTACCGCTCGCCGTGAAAGAAGCTAGTCGTTCTTCTTACCCGGCAAACGGGAGTTGAGTAGCCCGCCAAAAACATTGGCATCACTACCCGTGGGAAGTACCGCAATTTCTACGTTACCCGCCAATTCCCGGTTTACTAAGAAAGACGCGTAAGTGGGATTACTCTCGCATAAGCGGGCCAGTTCCAGCTGCTGTTCCAGGGCCACTTTGTCCATCTCTCGCTGCTTTTCGACGGCGATCATTTCGATTTCCCGCTGTTTTTCAACCTCTACGGCTTTTAGTTTGCGCAAGCGGTCGGCTTCGGCGCTGGCTTTGGTACGAGAAACGGCGGCTTCCGTCTCGGCGCGGGCCATTTCGCTCTTGCGGCGATTGGCTTCGGTACGAGCGCGGATGGCTTGTAACCGACCATCGGCCTCAGCCTGGGCAACGGCCACCTGCCCGTCGGCTACCGCCTTCTTTTCGTTGGCGGCAGCCTGGGCGAGCGCCAACTCATTCTGCTTGCGAATTTGTTCTTCCTTGATTTCTTGTAATCCGATTTCTTCGAGGGCTTGTGTAAAGGAAACGGGAAACTGTACGTTACGGACGATCACGTCGTGGATGGCTAGGTCCGCTTCGGGTAGGCTCGTTTGCAGCTCGTCTTTGATGGCCAAGATGTATACGTCGCGTTGTAAGCTAAACACGGAATCTGCCGATGTAAACCGATTACTCACCTCCCGGACAATTTCTACGCCCCGGGCCAGGAGTAATTGGTGCAAAACAGTATCCGGTCGGGCAGTCTGTTCTGCGGTCTGCACGCCTTGCCAGTACACGGATAGGCGAAGGGTAAGCGGTACGCCATCCTGCAAGCGGACTTCCGAAAAGGTAATATCGGTCAAGCGAGCTGCTCGCGGTCCGCTGCCATCGATTTGGCAGCTGCCACAAAAAATAAGGAAAAGGAGAGCGAAAGAAAGAAACTTTAGCTGGCGCATAACGGATGAGTTTTGGTTGATTAATACCCCAAAGTTATGGCAGTCTTATCCTTTAAAATAGGTGTTTGCGTAAGCGTAGGCTTTCACTAAGCAAGCGTTGCGAAATAGCGATAATTTGTAAGCACAGCCTACTTTTCCATCCCCCTCGACCGCAGGTTGGAGGCTACCCATCACGCAGCACCCCGCACGAATACGACCGCAGGTCGAATGAGTACCCCCACGCAGTGCCAAGCACAGGTACCACTACAACCCCGACCGTAGGTTGGAAGAGTACCCACAGACCAGAGCATTACCGTCAACTCAACAAAAACGCAATTTCCCCCTTACCTAGTGCCAATTTTCCATTATTACCAATAATGTCTTCCGCCAGTTGTAGCTTACGCTCCTGTAGCTTGAGGATCTTCTCTTCAATGCTGTCGCGGGTGATGAATTTGAGGGCGAAGACGTTCTTTTTTTGCCCAATGCGGTGCGCCCGCGCAATGGCCTGTTCTTCA
This sequence comes from Bacteroidota bacterium, assembly GCA_038748735.1. Classification (GTDB taxonomy): domain Bacteria; phylum Bacteroidota; class Bacteroidia; order Chitinophagales; family Saprospiraceae; genus Lewinella. The sequence continues at coordinate 1,622 of JBCDIR010000125.1, forward strand.
ATGGTCGGATTCCACCACGGGTCGAGAATGAAGACGTAGTCCGCAGCCGTGAGGTTAAGCCCCGTTCCACCCGTCTTGATTGAAATGAAGAAGGACTGCACTGCTGGGTCTTCCTGGAAACGCTGGATGGCTGCCTTCCGCTTTTTAGCCGTTAGGTCCCCACTGAGCCAGGAGTAGGGCGCTTGCCGCTCGTCGAGTACTTCGCGGAAGAGGTTAAGGTGCTTGACGAAAGAGCTGAATAACAACACCTTATGTCCCGCACGGCGGATGGTGTCCCACTGTTCGAGGATGTCTTTGAACTTACCACTGCCCTTGGTATACTCCTGATTGATGAGGACGGGGTGATTCGCTAGCTGTCGTAGTTTGGTTAGCGTTTGTACCACTAGGATGCGGTATTTACTATCGCTAGCGCTGAAGTTGTCGAGCAAGTAGTTGCGGGCTGCCGACTTCTCGCGCTCGTAGTACTTGCGCTGTTCGGGGAGCATTTCGGTGTAAAAGACGCGCTTGGAAAGTGGAGGCAAATCTTTAGCCACTTCTTCCTTAGTCCGACGCAGTAAATAAGGCTGTACGAGCTGGCGCAGTTTGTCTTTCTTTTCCTCGTTCTGCCCTCGCTCAATGGGGAGGATAAACTCCTTGCGGAAGAAGTTGAAATTGCCCAGTAAGCCGTCGTTGATGAACTGCATTTGTGACCATAAATCACTCAGCGAGTTCTCAATGGGCGTACCGCTGAGGGAGAGTTTGTGTTTGGCTTCCAGCGTGTTGAGGGCTTTGAAAACCTTACTTTCCCGGTTTTTGATTTGCTGACTTTCGTCCAAGATGATGTACTCAAATTCAATGCTTCGGAGGACTTCTACGTCACGCAGAGCCGTTTGGTAGGTCGTCAGGATGACGTCGAAGCGACGGAGTACGCGCGGGTCTTTCTGTCGTTTTGGACCGAAGTGTTGATACACCGAAAGGCTCGGTACGAACTTTTTGATCTCACTTTCCCAGTTAAACAACAGACTGGATGGCAGCACGATCAACGCGTTGAGTGGTTGGAGGAAATCTTCGTCGTCGGCGGGGGCGAAGAGGTCAATTTGGGTACCAGCTGCTTTGTTTTCGGGCGGATTTTTTTCTCGTTCCTCGGCGCGAGCTAAAGCACGTTGCTCCTTGGCGTACAGCAAGATAGCGATGGTTTGTAGGGTTTTACCCAAACCCATATCATCCGCTAAGCAACCACCCAATTCTTGGTGATGCAGCTTGGCTAACCACTGCAATCCCGCCAGCTGGTAAGGCCGCAACTGCGCTTTGAGCAAGGGCGAAGGCGCGTACGCTGGCGTTTCTACTGCATCCAAATCCAGGGGTTTCCCCAAGTCGATACCGGCTAATAAGGTATACTGGCTTTTGGTCAAACGAATGTTTTCTCCCTCTTTTTTACCAAAATTAGCAATCTGTTGGTACCGCTCCATCCATTCCTCGGGAATGAGGAAATAGGTACCATCGGGTAGGGGATAAAAACGGTTGGCCTCACGGATGTATTTGGCTAGCTTAGTGAAGGGAAAGCGGTACTCACCCACGACTACGTCACCTTTCAAATCAAACCAATCGGACTCGGTATCCACGCTGAGTTGAATACTGGGAACTGCTAGTTGGAGCGTTTTGTCCTCTACCGTCGGTAATTCGACCTGAAAGCCCGCCGCGACGAACGCCTGTCGTTGTCTACTCAGCCATTCTACGAGCGCGTACGGATGCGTTTGCAGTTCATCTGGTAACTGAAAGTAGCTGCTATTTTCCTGTTGTACGAGTGGGAAGTTGGCCAATTTTTTCATAAAAGCCGCTTCCGCCGCTCCATCGCGCGACACCTTCAAGATTTTGATGTCCGTTTCGTCCATTTGGAGCGTCAATTGGTTTTGACGTTCCTCCCGCCAGCCGAACGCTTTGTCGTGGTAAACCATTCTGACGGCCAGCAACCACTGATCGTCGAAGAGGTGTTGGGTGGGCACTAATTGGCACTGCTCCAAGGTATTGAACTGCTCCACGGCAAAGCCCTCCGCTTCAATTTCGACCTTACGAGCAATACGTAGAATGAAGTTGCGGAAGTACGCCTGTACCGAAGTCGCCGGGATGATGACCTCCTCCCGTTGTCGAAAGGGTTTGACCAAAAAACCGTTGATGTGCTCCAACCGAAACAGTTGGAAATCCGCCAGTACCCAGCCCGTTGGCTGGTTCGTTAGCGCTACCAAGTCGCGGTCTTGTGTGGGCCAGGGTTCGCCCGCGTAGCGGAGTTTGAGTTGGTAGTGAACGGCTTGCTCCGTTTTGCGAAAGAACAGACTGGGCGCTAAGGTTTGTTCCGGCTGAGTAGCCACCAAGAAATCTTTTACGAGCACCCGGCGCTCCACTTCGTAACTGAGCGGTAGTCCGTGTTGTACTACCAACTGCAAAATCGTATCTAACCGTCGGTGTACGTAGGTCTGGATGGCCTTGAACAGGTCCCGGTCTTCCAGCATTTTCTCCAGTGGTGGCGCTTTTCGGCGACCCTGGTGAAAGTGTTTTACTAAATGTTCCGGCTGCATTTCGGCGATGCAACGAAAGGTCTGGCGGCGCGTTGCGTTCAATGCCAACTGAAACGCACCGATGGTTCCTTCCAGCGCTTTTTGCTGAATATGGGCCAAGTAACCATCCTGGTCTTTGCTCACTACGTACGCATCACACAGGAACAATTCCTTACCAAATTGGTACACATTGTATACCACATCTACCTCAATATCCGTAGCTGTCACCAAAGAGGCCATAGCACGAGTTTACGTTTTTGAATAGCCCGCAAGAATAAGAAAAAATGTAGAGAATTTTAGTACGCGTGCTTACCAATATTCCAACCCGCAGCGCCTAAAAACTTCTCTCCGTCGGCGGCGGCGGGACCTTCCAGTTGGGTACCCATGCTGTCATTCCAGCGGTTGAGGTAACCGAAGAGTGCCACTACCCCCAGGATTTCGACTATTTCGCCATCGTCCCAGTGCTTACGCAGGTTTTCGGCTATCTCATCCGTTACGGCGTTGGGAACGGAAGAGGAAGCGATGGCAAAATCAAAAACGGCCCGTTCTGCTTCGTTAAAGGCAGGGTAAGTTTGGTATTCCCAAATGTGATAAAGCTTGTCTTCGTGCGAGCCGTAGCGCTCGGCGGCGCGGATGGCGTGCGCTTCGCAGTAACGACAGCCCGCCGTTTTGCTGGAAATGTAGGCCAATAGCCGCTTCAATGAACTGGTCACCCGACCCTTGTTTTCCATCACGGCTTGGTTCATTTCCAGGAACGCCCGCGCAATCCGTGGACGGTGCATCATCGTGAATAAGCTGTTGGGCGTAAAGCCGAGCGTTTCGTCGTAGAAGTCGGCCATTTCCTGGGCTTCGGGGTTGGCGTTGCGGTCTAGGGGTTGGACGAGTGGTCGTTGCATGAATGGTCTGTTTTGATTAACTCCAATGGCAGGACAACTGCTGAAATACAGAAAAAGTTTACGCGCTAGTTGTAAGAAACGAGTAGCTGCCACCACTAATCTTCCAAAATAGACCGTATTCAACTTATGACCAACTTGATTGAAGCAAAGCAGCTTACGAAACACTTTGGCGATTTCTGCGCCGTGGATGATCTTTCTTTTAGTATCCAGCCCGGCGAAATTTTTGGACTCCTCGGTCCGAACGGAGCGGGTAAGACCACTACGCTGCGTATGCTATCCGGCTTGTTGCGACCCTCTAAAGGGGAAGCCTTTATCAATGGCCATTCCATGGAGAAGGATAAAATGGCGGCGCGCCAGTCCCTCGGCTTCCTCACGGGCGATATGGACCTGTACCGCCGACTCAACCCCCGGGAGATTCTCCGCTATTTTGGCGAATTGTACCAGACCTCGCCCGCCGTCCTCGACGACCGTGTAGAAGGACTGATCGAAGCCTTCGGTATTACGCCTTTTGTGGATCGGCACTGCGAAAAGCTATCCACTGGACAAAAGCAGCGGGTCTCCATCGCACGAACGTTGGTTCACGACCCCGCCGTAGTTATCCTGGACGAGCCAACGACTGGTCTGGACATCATGTCTTCAGAGTTCATTCTGCAATTTATCCGCAACATGGCCCGCGAGGAAGGGAAAGCCCTCATTTTTTCAACCCACAACCTCAGCGAAGTAGCGCGTCTCTGCGACCGCATTGCCATCATAAATAGTGGTCAGTTGGCTTACCTCGGTCCGCTCGCTGGCCTCCGGGAACGGACGGGACAAAATGATCTTTCCGCCGCTTTCTTTCACTTAGTGAGTCAAGACTAATTGAACAACCACCCATTTTCCAACGACATCAATACTAAACCATGCGTTTTTCCATCATAAAAACCATTCTCCGTAAGGAACTACTCGAAATCGTGCGGGACCAGCGGATGCTGTACATGCTCATCTTACTACCCGTATTTTTGTATCCTGTCCTCTTCGTCGTCATGGGGCGCATCGGGGCCGACCGCGACGCACGGATTGCGGAAACCTCGATTACGCTCTTACTGGAGGACCAGCTAGCAGAAACGGAAGTGAAAGCGGCACTGGACGCCTTACCCAACACCACTCTCGCGGTCCAATCCTTTACTGAAGAGGAGGTGCGCGAATCCGAAAACACCATAGCGGTACGCGCATTGCCCGGTGGCCTGGCGGAGGGTGTTGCCGTTCTGAGTAACCAATCTAAGGATCTCGTTTTTGCGCGCGCGCAGGGGGTAGCGGCTCAATTACAAGTTTTGGCACAATCTCACGTACAAGAGAAGCTGGTACAAAATCAGTTGCCGGCTGACTTTGCCCAGCCTTTCGCCGTCCAATCCGTAGACGTAGCGCCTCCCGCTGCGGTGGATCGTAACCTCATTTCGATGATTCCGATGATTTTGTTACTCTTCGTCTTTACGGGTTGTATTTACATTGCCATCGACATCACGGCGGGGGAAAAGGAACGTCGTACTTTGCAAACGCTTTTCACGGCTCCGCTCGGTACGATGGAGATAGTCGTCGGAAAGTTTTTTGCGGTATTGGCGGTCGGGGCCGTGAGTGCGTTGATGAATACCCTGGCTTTCCTCGGGGCGCTTCGTTTGCAAGTGTACCTGCTGAAAGGAGAGGAAACGAGTAGCGTGATGAGTCTGAGCTTTGAACCTACCACTTTGTTGTGGTTTATCGTTTTGGTGCTGTTGGCTACTATTTTTATCGCGGCGCTCTGTTTGGCAATTATGCTGCTGGCCA
>JBCDIR010000126.1:0-6832 GCA_038748735.1 Bacteroidota bacterium
CACGGGGCGTATACCAGTAGAGCTAGAACAGCTTTCCACTCGTGTCCGTCGATTAAGGGGGATTATCAAAGTAGATAAACCCATTGAGGCTAAGTAAGTCAATTCACTCATCCAAAAGGCAGAATAACACACCCACTCTTGCTACCCGCGCTGCTTCCCACCTATCTTGGGTACATGAGATACGGGATACTATTTTTACTGATGAGCGGATGGATGGCCCTGTCCGCGCAGACGGAACGAGAGACTGGCCCCTACCGCCTACTCTTTCGCCTTTCCGCCGCCGAAGCGCTACATTATTACGAACAGCCCAGCGACAGCCTCGACTTGCCCAACTGGTCTACCCCACTGGATACGTTGTGGGACCGTCAAGCACTACCCCACTTGCCCAATGGCCATTACGCCACGGTGAGCGGTATGCTGGACGACTTAGTCATCCAAGTCTTTACGGTCATGGATTGGGAGGTACAAACCGAACACGTTCGGGAGGAGTTGCACTTGCGCTTGCGAGTGCCGGACACTACCCGTTTGACCGCCGCCGCGCAGGTATACCTTCGTAAACCGAAGACTAAACGCGTCCCTTTTTCCACTCGGGAACAAGCCTTCATCTTGCACAAACCCAAAGTGCCGAGCGCTTACACGATCCTACTGGGTACGGATACCGTTTACTATGCTATTCAAGGCTACGTAAACAACGAACCACCTTTTTGGCTCCAACGGCTAAAGCGGGTAGGACAAGCCCGCCCGCTACGCTGGGTTAAGCGCGTCATTCGCAACCCAAGATACGGCTGGCGGAAGACCCGCTCCGGCCCCAAACCAGTATTGGGCTATACCACCTGGAGTCAGCCCCGCTACCGACACGGGGATACGCTGCGCTTCGCGGCTAGCTTGGCCAATCACCGGGGCCGTCCCTACCGGAGGGCTTGGCGGCTAATGGTGTGGGATACTAAAAGCAAACAAGTAGTAGATACCCTACTGAAGCCAAGCGCACCAGGGCAGTACGCACTGGCCATGCACTTAGCCGATTCGCTGCAACTAGGGCGTTATAAGGCACAACTGGACTACCAAGGAAAGGGTAAGCTGCCACCTCGTATGCGTATCGCTTCCTTTGCCGTACAGGACTACGAACTGACCGCCGAGACCTACGAATTGAGACCTACCCAGTCCGTTTTTCGTTATCAAGATAGTGTGCAAATTGAGCTGACGGCTAAAGATGCCAACGGTTTTACCTTACGGGATGGACGCGTTGAACTGGTCGTACTCACCCAAAAGGTTACTTTCGCTACGCCAACGGATCGTTGTGTTCCGGATACACTTTGGCGACATCGGCAGGTACTTTCTCCTGTCGGGATAACGACGGTTATGCTCCCTGACTCGCTCTTCCCGGCGGGAACGCTCACGGCCCAAGTTCAGGCGTTCTTTCGGAACAACAGTAACAATCTGGTCATCAAGACCGCTGTGCTGAACGTAACACGCCAACCCGATTTTGTCTTCCAGTACCAACAAGACAGTATCGTCGGTAGTCACCCGGAGCGTACGGGAGAGACCGTGCTGCTGAAGCAGCTTTCCTACCAGAAAAAAGTCCCGTTTCGGGTGGATACCCTAACCCTCCCGTTTCGCCGCGCGCTCCATCCGCTGGCCAGTACGTATCAACTGGCGACAGCGGATTCCGTCCAGCGAGCAGTGAGCGTTCCCGATTATTTTCCGCGCATCCGGCTCCAACACAGTATTCGAGGTGATACCTTATTTTGGGAAATGCAAAACCCAGCGGCATTGGCTATCCGCCTGCGTTTACATGAACAAGCTAGTAATAAGCTACTAGAACTGGATACGCTACGGACTACATCCGGTTACTGGAAACGGCAAGTGTCCGGCGTGTTTTCCTACCTTTTGACCTACGAATACTACTGGGCTGGGCGGTGGTTTAAGCATACGCAAGTCATGGGCCGCGCCAAGCACGTACTAGCCGTCGACTTAACACATCCCGACGAAATTCTGCCGGGCCAAGCGGTGGAAGCAGAGGTAACTGTACGCAAAACGAACGGTCGGCCCGCCCGTAAAACACCAGTCTTACTAAGCAGTCTAAACGACCAGTTTGAGGGAGCCGCACCCCGTACGGGACCGCAGACGGCTCGGAAACGTTACATAGCAAAACTCAACTACGATAGCTACAATTTTCGGCAGCAAACACAGCGCCGACAACAGCTAACGTCTGATTTAGCTTGGACGCAACGCCTCGGCATGGATACGTTTCGCTACCAGCAATTGCGCCTCGGGACGGAGCGCTTGACCGTATTTACCGACACCGTTCTCGATCTGCACCCTGATTTAGCGGACTGGGCACAATTCGCCCCTTTTATTTTTGAAAATGGTCGTCAGGTCCCTATCCATTTGATGTATCACAATCGAAAGCTGCTCTATTACCAAGGCGTGACGGCTATTTCGCCCTACGCGTTTTCGGCTAGGCCAAGTACTAGTTCACTGATTTTGCGCACGCGTGAATATGAGTACACCATTAACATGGAGGCGCTTCGTGCCGGCCACAAAACGGAGGTAGCCCTACACACGGACGACTGGCAAGACACGCGGCAAGTTAGTCGTCGCAAAGTCCCTTCCTACTGGACCCCACAAGAAATACGACTGTTGCGGAATAGTATTTTTCACCTCCAAAAGGTGAAGCAGAGTAGCGGCGTTTTCGTGTGGCAAAATGAGCAGTACCGCGTCTTCGATTTCAGTGCTAACCGGCAAGCATCCGCCGGGCCTTTTAACGAACGATTGTCGCTCTTCTGCTTAGCCCAAAACCGCTTCGTCAATCGTTTTGATTTTGAACCCGGCTATAAGTACGAAATTGCGGCCCAGCGGGAACGCCTGTACAAGTACCAGCTCTTTCCGGACCGGGAGCAGCCCTACGAATTGCCCCGAAAAGCGAAGCCCGTGCTACCGGGTGAGTTCATGGTCGCTAGCGCGTCTTTACCACTCCAAACGCGTGAGTCAGTGCAGTATATCGTACAACGTAACTTCCCCCGTTCGGTCCCCAAATCAGCCGCTTTGACGGTTACTTTACCGGAAAAGATAGTCCTCCAAGCCCTGCTCCTAGAAAAGGATACCCTCCGGGCCACAGCGCACGGCAGCCGACGGCACTGGCCCAGTTTGCCCGCCGGACAATTGAGGCTAATTGGTCTGACGGCTCGGGATAGTTTTTTCATCATTCCCCTGGAACTAGCAGCGTATCGCCACTGTCAGTTGGACCTACGGGAGCGGCTTGTCTGGCAGCAAGACTCCGTGCGGGCGGCAGCTTACCGCTCTTCGCTGGCCGTGGCCAACGGTAGACCGCCAAAGCTGTACCGCCGCCTGGGTGACATACAGGGCTACACCAGTTTAGCGGGTAAAGTCCTCGAAACCGGATCGGGAGAACCGGTACTCTTCGGGTCAGTAGCATTGTACCAAAATGGCGTACTGGTCCGGGGTACAGAAACGGATTTTGATGGCAATTTTTCCTTTACCAACCTCGCTCCCGGTTGGTACGATGTAGAGTGCAGCTATTTGGGCTTCGCCACTTCGCGTTTGGAGGGTGTACTGGTACAAAAGCATTCAGAAACAAATATTGAGCTGAGCCTGGAACCAGCAGGGACCCTCCTGGGTGAGATCGTGGTCGTCGCCTACTCCATTCCCCTTGTCGAGCAAGACAACACCACCCAAGGTGGCACCATCACGAGCGAAGACATCCGCAGCCTGCCCGTCCGTAATATCAACGCGCTGGTAGCTACAATGGCAGGGCTTTCCGACGGGGAAAGAGACAATGCCAACGTCCGTGGCTCCCGCAACGGGGCGACGGAATATTTTGTGGATGGCATCCGTATCCAGGGCCAGCTCATTCCCGAGAACAGTGGTGCGCAATTACCCAACGAACCCGAACTCGTCAATCTGCGCGACGACTTCCGTGACCTGGCCTACTGGTACCCCCAGCTCCGTACGGACCGCCAGGGTAAAGTCCGTATTCCCGTGCAGTATCCGGACGACATTACGGCTTGGTACACTTACGCCATTGCGCATAAAGGGAAACGCGCCGGGCAAACGGCGCAACTGGTCAAGGCGTACAAACAGCTTCAAGCTCGCCTCTACCTACCCCGTTTTTTGGTAGCGGGCGACGAAGTGGATGTGGTCGGAAGTAGTATCAATTTGAGTACCCAAACGTGGCCCATCCGTACCCGCTTTTGGCTGGACAGCTTAGCGCAAACGCCTAAAACACACCAATTGACCGAGCAAATTCGGGAAACCTTACGCCTGACGACTCCTACGGATCAAGACAGCCTGACCGTTGGTTACGCACTGCGGGCGGGTTTCTTTGCCGATGGCGAGCGTCGTTCTATTCCCGTGCGTCCGCGCGGTACGCTGGCTACGGAAGGCGCTTTTTGGGCACTGGAAGGCGACACTACGGTACAGCTCCATTTCGACCCAAAGGGTAGTCCCATCACCATCCGCCGGCACACGAGTATGTGGCCACAGATGATTCGGGATTTGCGGTCGGTCATTAATTATCCTTACGGTTGTAATGAGCAAAATGCGAGTCGTCTACTGGCCCTGCTAACGCTGGAGCGAGTAACGACAGATTCGGTGCGGCGCGATTCCATCAGTCGGCGGATTTTGGGCTTTGTGCAACGCTTGCAGAAGGCCCAATCGCCAGAGGGTTACTGGGGCTGGTTTGCGGGTAATCATCGCAATCGCCATATGACGCGCTACGTGCTGCGCGCATTACATACGGCGGCGGAGGCGGGCTACACCTCGTTGGCTCTGGAACGGGGCTTGCGCTTACTGGCTAATGAGTTTTCAACACTCGCGTGGCGGGAGCAGGTAGCTACGCTGCATTTATTTGCCGAACTGGGACAACCCTTCGATTTTGAAAAACATACGCTGCGTTGGGATTCGCTGGTTGGCTTTCCGCCATACGAGCAATTGCAGTTGCTACGGATTCGTCAATTAGCGGGTTTGCCCTATCACTTGGATAGCCTCTACGCTTGGGAACGGCGAACGCTGGAAGGAGCTAGTTACTTTGGGCGCGAAAACTGGCGCTTATTTGGTGGACGGGTGGCTACACAAGCCCTGGCACATCAACTACTAGTGGACGCGGGGGATCTGGCTACGGCCCAACGCATCCGTCAGTACGCCGTTCTGGAACGCGGACGCGATCGCTGGCGTAATACCTACGAGACGGCGGCTTGGGTGCGTTTACTGGCTCCTTACTATCCCGTACAGGCGGAAGGCGACATCCGAGCGGCTTACCGCGCCGGAGCGCAAGCCTTCCAAACCTTACCCGACGGAACGACGCAAATACCCGCTACGGCTAGCGTAACGATTCGCCACAACGGGACGCATCCCGTATACCTTTCCGCCTACCAAAATCGCTGGGATTCCGAACCGGAGCCGATCCAGGGGGATTTGACGATTGAAACGCGTTTGATACAAGCCGGGCAGCCGGTGGATAGCCTACAAAACGGCCAAGCCGCCACCCTCCGAGCGACACTGAACGTAAAAAAGACGCTCAACTACGGTTTGGTAGAAATTCCGATTCCAGCGGGCTGTGCTTACGCCTATACGGATGGTCGTGGCCGTTACGAGAACCATCGAGAGTACTTCCGCGATAAGCTGGTGATCTTTTACGAACGTTTGCCGCCGGGCACCTACACGGTAGACATTCCATTGGAAGTGCGTTTCAGTGGACAGTTTATACTCAATCCGGCGAAGGTGGAGCACTTGTATTTCCCGGTTTTTCACGGGCGGGAAGGGATGAAGCGAGTAGTGGTGCAGCCGGCTATGAAGTAAGACTATTCGCAAAATCCGTCACAAGGACGTACCTTCGCTCTATGGAGCATAAACAATGGGTATTTGGCCGCCACCCCGTTTTGGAAGCGTTGGACGCGGGGCAGTCCATCGAAAAAGTCTGGTTACAAAAAGGAACGCGGGGCGAGTTTGAGAAGCAACTTCGTTACCGCTGCCGTGACCGCAAGGTCCCCATGACCATTATCCCTAAAGAGCGCCTCAACAAACTCGTCAAAGGAAACCACCAGGGCGTGGTCGCGCTACTGGCCGCCGCTGACTACCAGCAATTGGACGATATTCTCCCGTATCTGTACGAGCAATCGGCCACGCCGCTCTTCCTCCTCCTCGACGGCGTGACGGACGTGCGCAACTTCGGTGCCATTGCGCGTTCGGCAGAACTGTGCGGCGTGCACGCCATCATCATTCCCGCTAAGGGTAGCGCGGGCCTGACGGGGGAAGCCCTCAAAACCTCGGCGGGAGCGTTGGCCCGCTTAGCCGTTTGCCGCGTCAAAAGCCTCGTTAGCACCATCCAGTACCTCCAAGAAAGCGGCGTCCAAGTCTTCGCCAGTGACCTCAGCGGCGAGCAGTTCCTCCACGAGCTGGACCTGAATGTCCCCCTCGCTTTCGTCCTCGGCTCGGAGGGTGACGGTATCAGCCAGGGCGTCGCTAAGGCAGCGGATGCCTGCTTTAAAATCCCACAATTAGGCACCATCAACTCCTTCAACGTCAGTGTAGCAGCGGGCATCATGTTGTACGAAGGGATGCGGCAGCGCAGCTAACCCACATCGTTTTAAGTGTAGAACGAAAATATACTTTTCTATCCTCAACTGTAAGAAAACACTGCTTACTTGCGTCTACCCTATTGATGACGCATTCATTTGAAGATATAGTAGCAACCTATCATATTTCCAGCGGATATTTACCGGTGCATAGACCTATTTTTGCGCGAATAGCGCTGTAACCAACCGCGTTTTCAGCCAATTCCTCCCACCGTGCAGTCGGGCATTTGGCAACCGCC
>JBCDIR010000127.1:0-6829 GCA_038748735.1 Bacteroidota bacterium
CACTCGCTACGGATGGCTGAAAAACCGTGCTTTTTCATGAGTGCTTTGAGCTTGCGACGGTTGTCGAGCACCTCGGGTGGCAAGTCCGTAAAAGTGTGATTGGCGCGGGGACCAAAGAAATCAAAATCGGTACCCATGTCCAATTCTTCGCCCTCGGCGGTGATGATGGTCAGGTCTACGGCTGCGCCTCGGTTGTGGATGGAACCGGTACGCGGGTCAGCGACGTAACCCGGCTGCGGAAAAATTTCCCACAATTTCCACTGCACATCACGCGGGCGGTAGCAGTCGAACATTTTTAGGCCCAACCCTTCTTGTTGTAGTTCTTCGTGTGCGGCCACCACGGCCCTGGCCGCTGCGGGGCGCAAGAAGCAGCGGGGGCAGCTGTACAAGACCTGCCCCACAAAATTGTTTTCCGTCGCGTAGCGTATATCCAAGCGAATGCTCGTATCCAACGCCGTCACTTCGGCCCACTTCGTTGTGTCATAATCGAGCGTATCGGGGAGGACTTGTGCCACCGCGGGCGTATCCACTGGTGGGGGTGGTATGCTATCGGTCCCATTTTCCTCCGCAAGCGCGGAGGTCGGCGCTGCGGCTGACGAACAGGTTAGCGTCCCAAAAGCCAACAAAAGCAGTACGGAATACACAGCGTAACGAAGCAACATAAGCACTAGTTTTTAACCACCCAGACGAGTGAAGTCCATAAATCGCCCACGAAGTTCGTCAATCCCCTCCTAATCCAATACTTTTGCGCACGAAAATTGCTACCACTGTGCAAGCCAACCGCCTACTGCTGGTTTCTATTGCGGTGCTACTCCCCGTAGCCCTGTTGTTATATCTGGGTGCTGCCCCCTTCATCGACGATGAGGCTAACCGGGCGTTGGTAGCGATGGAAATGCTGTGGAGTGGCAATTACGTCACCCCCACCATGCACGCCGATTATTACTACAATAAACCACCGCTGTGGAATTGGATAGTGGCGTTATCGTTCACTAGTTGGGGCAACCTGAGCGAGTGGGCGGCACGTTTTCCGTCGGTGCTGGCGCTACTCGGTTTTGCGGGGACGATCTATTACTATTGTCGCAAACACTTCTCCTGGCAACGTGCCCTCCTAGTGGCGCTGGCTTTCCTGACCTGTGGGCGGGTGCTGTACTGGGAATCTATGCTGGGGCTGATAGATTTGAGTTTTTCGTGGGCCATGTTCACGCTTTTCATGGTCGTTTACCACGCGGGCGAACGCCAAAACTGGGTTCGCTTATTCGTCGGGTCTTACGTATTGATGACTATCGGCTTTATGTTCAAGGGTCTGCCCGCCTTCGTTTTTCAGGGAGCCACCTTGCTGACCTACTTGGTCTGGCGAGGCGAGTGGCGGCGCTTGTTCTCGGCGGCGCACATTGGTGGCGGTCTGCTTTCGGTGGCTTTGCTAGCGCTGTATTACTGGCAGTATCATCGATACAATAGCCTAGAAAATGTATTTCATACCCTCTTCGTCGAGTCGGGGAAGCGGACTGCCGTAGCGCAAGGGGTGGGTAAAACCATCACGCACCTGCTGAGTTTTCCTTTCGTGCTGTTGTACCATTTCTCCCCGTGGAGTTTGCTGCTGTTGTTGGCCTTCAATAAGCGATTGCGCGGGCGTTGGCACGATCAGCCCTTCGTTCGATATTGCCTACTGGCTTTTGGTGCTAATATTATCGTGTACTGGCTTTCGCCCAATTTTTACCCGCGTTACGTACTGATGTTGATGCCACTGCTCTTCATTGCGGGCATACAGTTACTGCCAGCATCCACGGACGAAGCGGACAAGAGCGTTCGTTATCTGCAGTGGGTTGTATTATTCCTGCTGGTCGTATTGACGGTTACCGCTGGGTCACTACCCTGGCTGGAAGCGACGCAACTGCTCCCCCAGCTAACGTTAAAAAGTACGCTCATCACAATTTTCTTGTTCGCAGCGGTGATTTATTACTATCAAAAGGTGGCGCAGCGCTGGTATACGCTGGTGGTTGCGTTATTAATTTTTCGCGTGGGTTACGATGTGGTCGCCTTACCGCTCAAAGCGGAAAACTCCCGGGGGCAAGTCCTCAAAGCAGACTGTGAACGCCTCGCCGACCGTTGGCAGGACCAGCCGCTGGCCGTCTTTCACGAGTCACTGATGGAACCTGCCGTTTCCTTTTACACCCAACGAGCGGCCAACCGCATTATCCCCCGTCAAAAAGCGAACTGGAGCCGCGACCAGCTCTACCTCTACAATCCCGACCAATACGCCGACACCTTATTTACTTCACCCGTCGACTCCTTAAAAGTACGTCACGCTACGCGTGGCTATTACTACCTTGCCCGCCTACGCCTGACGGAGCCGGAGCAGATTGAACAAAACACCCTTGCGCCTTCCGCAGGGTTCTAAGCCAAAGAAAAGCCCACCGCAACTATGAGCAAAGCCTTCACCGTCACGCATCGCCAACTGATTCTGTTTTTCAGTATGGTACTGGTGTGTGCGTTGATCTTGTCGCCTTTTCTCTTGTCCGTAGGCATGATAGCGCTGGCGGTACTGGGCGTTTTCGAGCTATCGGTGCAGGAAGGTCGTCCACATGTACGTTGGCACTACGCGGGTTGGCAGCGTTTGCGCAACCTTCATCAGCACCCCGTTTTTGGTGTCCTACTCCTCATCATGTTGGTGCCACTCCTACGCTTCTGGCCCGTCGATCATCCCGATTATTTACTGGAACGCTTGCGCATTAAAGTGCCATTCGTGGTACTGCCCCTGGCGTTTGTGATGCTACCCCGCTTTGACCGACGCATGCTCACTACTATCTTTTATACGTTGCTGACTTGCTTGTTCGTAACGAGCTTGGGCGTCCTGTTCAACTACTTACAAAATTACGAGGTACTCACCGAAATTCTGCGACGTGGCCACCATATCCCGACGCCGCGCAATCACATTCGTTACAGCCTTTTGCTGGCGTGGGGAATCGTGGTTGGCGTTCATGTATACGCCGAAGACTGGCGTCTCCGCTACGCTTGGGAGCCGAAAATAGTGCTGGGTATTACCCTGTATTTGTTTTTCTTTATTCACCTACTTTCCGTCAAAAGTGGCTTGCTCATCCTGTACATTTGCTTGCTGTGGATGGTGCTACGCTGGACAGCGGAGCGGCGCTCGTTAGCGTACGGTCTACTGGCCTTAGCCGGACTCGTGCTCGTACCGATACTCGCCAATTATTTGATTCCTTCTTTTGCCAACAAAGTAGATTATTTCCTGTACGACATCCACCAATTCCTGGCCGGACAAGGTGCCGATCATTCTGATTCGGGTCGGCTAGCCTCCTACGATGCGGGTATCCACGTCATCCAGGAAGCGCCGTTTTGGGGGGTAGGTACGAGTAATATCAAAGCGGAAATTACTGCGTATTTCCAAGCACACTACCCCACTTATCCCCAGGCTTTCATGCCCCATAATCAGTTCATGTATTCCTGGGGCAGTTACGGTATCATTGGCGCAATAGTTGTGTACGCGGCCTTTCTTTACCCGCTCTTTCATCGCCGTAATTATCGCCACCACCTTTTTGCCGTATTTATGCTTAGTATGTTGGTCATTACGACCATTGAGCACGCCCTAGAAAATGCCGTTAGCATCGGTCACTATCTGTTTTTTCTCTTGGTCTTCCTCAGCTATCTCAATCGACAGCCAGCCACTAACGAGAATCGCTAACCCGAGCAACGAAAGTAAAAATCAGTTACCTTTGTAACTAATGGTAAAGTTTTTCCACTTAACGATGGCGTTTCTGCTGCTACTCAGTTCTTCGGGCCTGGTGGTGAGCAAGCACTATTGTCGTGGTCAACTCAAAAGCGTAGCGTTCTTTGTCGAAGCGACGCCCTGCCACCAAAATAAGCGCTTAGTCAGCTGCCCCGTCCACGGCACGATGGAAATCACGGACGAGACAGAAAAGGGCTGTTGCCAAACCGAAACCGACTGGCACCAACTCGACGAAACGCAGCTGGATACCCCCACCGCTCAACTATCCTTACAAATTCCTGCCGCTCCGGCCTGGTTCGCTACGTACTCACTAGCTAGCGCCACGACGACCGAGCTAAAGTCAGTCGATTACCTCCACTACAAACCACCGCTGTTGGTCTGCGATCTGCCCGTGCGCTTGCAGACCTTTCTTTGTTAGTCAACATCTTCGTAGTAACGCTCTCCCGCTCTGGGTTGAGCCGCTAGTTCTTGGTTACTACTGGACGCCCCCTGTCCGGTACGGCCATCCGTATTCACTTACAACGAAGATTGCGTTATGCTTTCCAATTATATTCGCTTCTTTTTGGAGAATAAGCTCGTCGCTTTTCTCTTGCTCCTCCTTTTCGTGGGTTGGGGCTTGGCCACGGCTCCGTTTGATTTCGGCATCCCCCAGCTACCCCGCGACTCCGTAGCCGTCGATGCCATTCCGGACATTGGTGAAAACCAACAGATCGTCTTCACGCAGTGGCCCGGTCGTTCTCCCCAGGATGTGGAAGACCAAATTTCTTACCCGCTGACAACGGCCTTGCTCGGTATTCCCGGCGTACGCAGTGTACGTAGCAACTCCATGTTCGGCTTTTCTAGTATTTACCTCATTTTTGAAGACGAGATAGAATTCTACTGGAGCCGCAGCCGCATCCTCGAAAAGCTCAATTCCTTACCCGCCAATACCCTCCCGCCGGACGTACAACCGACCCTCGGTCCCGACGCCACTGCGCTGGGGCAAATCTATTGGTACACCCTCGAAGGGCGCGATGCGGACGGCCAACCTACGGGTGGCTGGGACCCCCAAGAACTGCGGACCGTCCAAGACTTCTACGTCCGCTACGGCCTGGCTGCCGCTGCCGGAGTAGCGGAGGTGGCGTCCGTGGGCGGCTTCGTCAAAGAATACCAAGTCGATGTAGACCCGGAAGCGATGAAGGCGAATGGCGTCTCCCTCCCAGCCGTTATGCGTGCCATCAAAAACAGCAATATTGACGTGGGTGCGCAAACCATCGAGATCAACCAGGCGGAGTACTTCGTCCGCGGCTTGGGTTACGTCCAACGGGTGGAAGATATAGAGGAGAGCGTTATCAAAGTAAACGGTAATACACCGCTGCGCGTCGGCGACGTAGCACGGGTGAGTATCGGTCCCGCTAGCCGTCGCGGGGTACTCGACAAATCGGGGGCTGAGGCCGTGGGCGGTGTGGTAGTAGCGCGCTACGGAGCCAACCCGCTGGAAGTGATTGACAATGTAAAAGCTAAAATTGCCGAACTCGCTCCCGGTCTACCCAGCAAAACCCTGGCCGATGGGACGGTCTCACGGGTCACGGTCGTCCCTTTCTACGACCGCACCCAACTCATCAATGAGACCATCGGAACCCTAGCGGAAGCCCTGACGCTAGAGCTGCTCATTACCGTAATTGTCGTTTTATTGATGTTACTAAATTTGCGGTCGTCGCTACTGGTAGCTAGTACTTTGCCCGTAGCGGTTTTGCTGTGTTTCATCGCCATGCGCTACTTTGGGGTGGACGCCAATATTGTGGCCCTCGCGGGCATTGCCATTGCTATTGGCACCATGGTTGACGTGGGTATTGTACTAACGGAAAGCATAGCTCACCGTTTAGCAACCGCGCCACCTAACGAGTCGCTCCTAGTTAGTATACACACTGCTACGCTGGAAGTCGCCTCCGCCGTCATCACGGCAGTGGCAACGACGGTCATTAGCTTCTTGCCCGTTTTCACAATGGAAGCCGCCGAAGGAAAGTTGTTTCGCCCGATGGCCTACACCAAAACCTTTGCGTTGATCGCGTCCATCGTAGTCGCCGTGACGATCATTCCGCCCCTCGCGCACGCTTTGTTTGCGACCAAAATAAATAATCGTCGCTTGGCGGGCTTGGCTAGCGGACTGGCAATAGCCGGGGGAATAGCAGTGAGCATTTTCTTGCAACCACAACTGGGAGGCATCCTAACCGTAGCGGGACTCGCAGGTTTACTATCGCTATGGTGGCCAAGCCGGACCAATGCGCAGCCCCGCTCGGGATGGCTAAAGGTACTGACCAATATCGTCTACGCGCTGCTCATCGGCTGGCTCTTGACCAGTGTTTGGATGCCACTGGGCGTAAGCAAAAGCAAACTGGCCAACTTCGGTTTCGTGATTATACTGACCGGCGGACTGATCGGCTTTTTCTACCTCATCATTCACTTCTACGCACCGATTTTACGGTTTTTACTGCGGTTTAAACTACTGTTCTTGCTGCTCGTCGGCTTCCTTCTTTTTCAGGGTTATATTGTTTTTAAAAATACGGGAGAAGAATTCCTACCCGCGCTCGACGAAGGTTCTTTTTTGCTCATGCCCACCTCCATGCCCCACGCGGGTATGGAAGAAAACATCAAAAATCTGCGCCTCCTAGATATGGCCGTTACGGCTATTCCCGAAGTAGCGTCCGTGGTAGGCAAAGCGGGGCGCGTCAACAGTCCGCTGGACCCGGCACCGATGTCGATGTACGAGAACGTGATTTTATACCAATCCGAATACAAAACCGACGCGAACGGCCACCGCATCCGCTACCGCTACGAAAACGGAGAATACGTCAGGGACGAGTCGGGCAAATTGATTCCCGCTGCCGATGGCCGCTACTTCCGCCAGTGGCGGGACCACATCCGCAGTCCGGATGATATCTGGAACGAAATCGTCAACGTCACGCGCTTACCCGGGGTCACCTCGGCCCCTAAGCTCCAACCCATCGAAACCCGCTTGGTGATGCTCCAAACGGGAATGCGAGCACCGATGGGTATAAAAGTGCAGGGAACAGACTTGGCCACCATCGAAGCCTTTGGGCTGGA
>JBCDIR010000128.1:0-6818 GCA_038748735.1 Bacteroidota bacterium
GCCACATTTGTAGTGTGATATAAATAAATACCCGTTAGCATGATCTTTTTGAACCGAATATCCACCCTCTGTTGTTTCCTCCTCCTCGGGCTAGCGGCTTTCGCCCAGCCGACGAACTGTATTTCTTTCGATCAATTGGAGATCGGTACCGTTTTCAACGCGAATGGCGAACTCGAACCCGGTGCGACCATCTATTCGCAAGCAGGAACGGACCTATCCTTCACCACCTTAGTTAACGAAAATGGCGCTACTTTTTTTGATCGCGCTAGTATTCCTGGTTTCCAGGCTATGGGAAATACCGTTCCTCACCTACAACTCAATGACCTCAACGCTACGTTTACCCTAGACGGACCGGCTCAAACGGTAACCTTCTTTTTTGCCGCTAGTGGAGGTTTTATCAATTTCGGGATTAACGGGGAGGTTTTTCCGTTCAACATCGTCAATTTGCAGGGAGCCATCAATGATGCTTTCCCTGGCTTCGAAGTCGAGGTATTGCTACCCAACGGAGGATTTGGTCAGGGAACGTTTGTGATGATCACAGGGGGAGATATTGAGCAGGTAACCATCGGCGGTACGCTGCTTTTTGTGGATGATTTTTGTTCCGATTATTTTCCAAATACGGACTGCGATTTCCTCAACCCACTCATCGTTCCGTTCTGTAGCGATGGTGCCTACGATCTTTCTGTTGACTTTGGTGAAGTCTTTATTGATAACGATTTTGTCGATGTCTTCATTGACGACGAACTCTTCGGTTTTTATCCCACACCAGCCGGAGCACCCATTTACCTAGATAGCGTGGCCTTCTACACTCAAGACAGCATTCACTTAACCATTTGCGAGAACGATAATCCCGAATGTTGTTTCAACACCCTCGTTCAATTACCCGACTGTACGCCTACGGGCTGTATTGATTTCCAAGCCTCTCAGCAGACCTTCGTCGATTTTAACACGCTCGGGCAACCCATCGGCGGACTGTACCGCCTGGAAAACGGTATCCGTTTCACCAAGCAAACCGCTGTCCAAAACGGAATCGCCCTATCCGATAACGAAGATGGAATCACCCGTTTCATCCCTGATATTCCGGGCTTTACCACTAGCGAAGGGGTGGCCATTAGGCACTCCAACGCCACTTCGCTGATTGATTTTACCAATTACGAGACCAACGTGTTCAGTGCCTCACTGGATTTTTATCACTTGGACGACGCGTTGGACGTCATCAACGTGCAGCTCAATGACGGCGAGTTATACGAAATCACCGTACCAGGACAGGGCATTATGATGGGCTTGGCGGATGGGCTTTTTGTCCAATTTTATGGTAACGACTTTAACCACGGACGCGTAACGGTGGTCAATGCTGATATCCAAACCCTCCGTTTTGGTGGGTCCGCTATTGCGATGGACAACGTCTGCGTGAACCAGGAAGCGTGCCTCGATAGTGATGCGCTTATCTTAACCCAGCAGCTTTGCGATGCGGGTAATCCAGCGGAATTTTACCTCGACTTGTGGCAAGGTGCTTTCCTGAGCGACGGTTTCGAGCTATCCATTAATGGTGAGGTGTTTGAACAATTCAACTATGATGACTTACCCCTCTCGGGTATGCCGCTGCCGGGTGAACCGGGTGATACCCTAGTCTTCACCGCCTCCGATCTACTGAACGGTGCTTGTGTAGCTACCCAAGCGCTTATCGTAGCGCCTTGCGCGACAGTTTGCGATAACTTCACTGCGGAAGTGACGGCGGAAAATTGCCTTGGTGATGTACTACTGGTGAGTGCCATGGTCGAAGGCAGTGGTAACGGACACCTGCTAGCCCTAGAGGGGTTGTCAAACAGTAGTTATATCGAAGGAACCGTAAATCCGAACGGCGTAGTAGACTTTGAACTGTCCGCCTTCGATATTGATGAGGAAGGTTACGTTCTGACCGATCAGTTCTCAAATTGTACCACGATAGTACCGCCGCTGGAGACGCAAATTTTTGATTGCCCAGCTTGTGATATTTCCATCTGGAGTATTGAGAATACTTGCAATGGCGATGGTACCTACTCGGCCTTCATTTATCTCCTTGATGGGAATGGCAACAATCCATCTTACGAATTTACGGCTTTCGTAAACAATGAATTTGCCGGTACTTTTTCCGTTGGCCAAATTTTACTCACAGATTTGGTCGCTGGTGAGGTATCCAGTATCGACATCGCGCAAACGAACGGCTTCTGCGTCATCTCTCAAGACATTACCGCAGAATGTGAAGAAAATTGCAACAGCTTTGATCCGACGGCAGTGAGCATAACCTGTCTAGCCCCCGGTTTTGTCCAGGTTGTGCTGGATTACGGTAGTAACGTAGCCGCAGGAGAAGAAATCCTCTTTAGCTTTTTGGGGAATACCCAGGCGGGTTTTGTAAACGAGCTAGGACAGTCTAATAGCATTCTTGAAGTGGGGAACGAGCCGTTCTTTGATTTGATCGTGACGCAAGGAGCTACGGACTGCTTCCGAACTTTAGAAATTGATGTACTTAACAATTGTAACGAAGAATGCGCAGCCTTCACCGCCGAAATCACGGAAGTGGACTGCTTCAACAATAGCCTCAACGCTTTTCTGACGGTAGCCTTCACAGGAACCTTCGCCCAGGGGCAGTCGATGACCTTTGAGCACGTAGAAACCGGATATACCGAGGAAATGCCACTGTTGGGGGAGTCGCTGAACCTGCCCTGGCCAAGAACGCTGGGGGGGACCATCCGTGTGACGGATACGTCAACGGGTTGCGTCGTGGAATTTGATTACGAAGTACCTCCTGGTTGCGCTCCGCCTTGTGCAGACAACTTCGTGATTACGGAGGTGAGTTGTACCAACGGGCTAACCGCTATCGCGTTCCAGGCTACCGGTTCACCCGACCAAACCTTTACTGTTTCCACGGAGAATTTGGAGTTCACCTTAAACTACGGTGACGAAGATTACGTCTTTCAGCTACCCCTAGGTAGTAACGAAGAACGCGATATTCGCTTTACGGACAATACGACGGGTTGTTTTCAGGACTTCGCCGTACAGGGGCAGTGCTTCTGTTTGATTGAAAATATCGAAACGGAAATCATTCCTTGTAATGAAAACGATCAGTGGTTCATCGACCTGACCTTTACGGCGGCGGGCAACTGGGACAGTGCGCAATTTGTGGTCACCGCGAATGGCGGTGGTAGTCAAATTGTGGTCCCCAACGGTACCCATAACCCACTCATCGGACCGTTCGATAGTGACGTGACGGAAACCGTCATCAGTATCGTCAACGGTATCAACGTAATAACGGATTGCAACGTCAACATCCCCATCAACTACACTTGCGAACCCAATACCGGCGACTGCTCCTTCAACGACGTTTTCGCGGAGGGCTACGGCTGTGACGACGGCCAGTTTTTGGTAGATATTCAATTCAATAACCCCAATGGTGGCGACCTCGGCTTCTACATCTTCGGCGACGGCGTACTCTTCGGCCCGTACGAATACGGACAAGATTTGTACACCTTCGGTCCCCTGGATGGTACGACGGAAGACCACAGCATTCTCCTTTTAGACATCGCTGACCCGGCCTGTTTCGTCAACTACCCCTTCACTTATACTTGTACGGACGAGTGCCTGATCCAGGAAGTAGTCCTGAGCACGAGCGAGTGTGATGGCGAGACGTTCACCGTGACCTTGGAAGAAGTCGTCGGGCAAAATCTCGGAACGATCTTTGCACTGGTGGGCAATGGCGAAAGCTACGGTACCCTCAGCTACGATGATTTACCCATTGAAATTGGCACCTTTGCGGGAGACGGCGAAACCGTCTACGAATTCGGCGTCATCGACTTGCTCAACCCTGGCTGTACTAACGCTGGTGCGGTTGGCCCCATTGACTGCTCCCCCTGCGATCTTCGGGACCTTACCTACGAAGTGGCGTGTGGACCAGACGGCTACACCATCACGTTTGACTTTATTTTTGAAAACCCTGGTAACGAATTCTTCGGCCTAGAGTTGGATGGCGAACCTTACGATGCCTTCCTATACGAATTGCTACCCATCACGATCTCCTTACCTGCTGGTTATACCCCCCAAGTACTGAGTGTCAATTCCACTTTTGACCTCGACTGTGAGACGGCAGTAGACTTGGTCATCCCTTGCTGTGATCTCGGCTCAGCCACCGATGCCATTAGCGTCAGCGATTGCACGAACGACGGCCTCTTTTACCTCGAAGTAGGTGAGATCGATGGCTTCAATCTCTCCGATCAGCTCAACGTCAGCTACGCGCCGGCGGGCAGTTCCATCATCGTGACGGAAACGGTCGCTTACGCAGCACTACCCGCTCAGTTCGGCCCGCTACCCGGCGACGGTACGACGGCCTACACCGTCATCCTCAGCGATGCGGCACAGAGCTGTGCAGTGACGACTACGCTCGAACCTGTCTTCTGTGACAACGGCGCGTGTATCGAATTCGAGGGCGTCGAAGGCGTTTGGGGTAGCCTGTTCGGGCACGCCCCGGGTGAAACGATTACGGTAGAAAACGGCGCGGTTATCAGCTTTGAGCAAAATCCAGCTTCCAGCTGCACGGATTGCAACGTGCTCATCACCGATGGCATTCCTAATGTTGCTTTCGGCAGTGGTCACATCGTCGCTACGGACAATTCCGGCTTTGGGATCAACCTCAGCGGCGTGTCCACTGCTTTTAATACCGTCAACGTTGATTATTACGTTCCCAACAACCAGGGAGTCGCGGTGCAGGTGAATGGTCAGCCTTTTGTGTTTGCGGATGTTATTGGAAACCTACCGACTAACATAGCGCCCGGCGTCAGTCTACAAGTCAGTGAGAACGGCGATGGAACGGGAATGCTAACCTTCAGTGGTGACAATATTACGAGTATCCTTTTGGCGAGTTTGGCCAGTGCCGCTTTCGATAACGTCTGTCTCACGCTGGATGACAACGTCTGGCCCGGCGACACTAATAGTGATAACGTAGCGGGGCATATTGACCTCCTCAACGTAGGATTAGCTTTCGGGGAAACCGGACCGAGTCGGATAGAACAGACGGACGCTTGGGCGGGACTCATCAGTCCGGCCTGGGGAGGCGAATTCGCTAACGGGGTCAATTACAAGCACGCCGATGCCAACGGAGACGGCACCATCGACCTTCAAGACCGCGAGGTGATCGAACAGAACTACGGTCTGGCCCACGGCCCGGTCGGTGATTTTGAGGAACTGCCCTTCACTTCCCTCGATCCGCTCATTGCCATTGACACCGAAAGCATCGAATCCGTAGCGGCGGGCGATCAATTTATGCTACCCATCGTAGCGGGCGAGATAGACCAAGAAATCGAAGACATTTACGGTTTGGCCTTCACCATCCAGGTCGATCCGGAGATCATTGATATGGACAATATCGAAGTGGTGTACCCTACCAGTTGGTTCGGAGAGCCGGAGGTTAACACCACCAACATCCACCGCATCTACCCCGACGGGCGTATCGAGATCGCCGTGACCCGCATTGATGGCAACAACGTCTCTGGCTACGGCACCATCGCCCAACTACGCGGCATCATCATCGACGATATCATCCTCTTGGAAGACGTGTATTCCGGTCTGGAAGTCAAGCACACCTTCGCCGTTGACCACCTGGGCTTGCGCAAACCCATCCGGCCCGATATGGCTGAGGTGCTGATTACCCACACCAAAGAAGTACTGGACCGCGAGCACCTTCGTACCTCCTTCCGGGTGTACCCGAACCCCACGCAGGATGTCCTTCACTTCCGCAACGACTACGGCTTGGCCCCCAGCCGGGCGGTACTGTACAATACGTCGGGCCAACAAGTCACCCGCTACCCAACCCCCGGTATGCGCATTGACCTGAGTCAAGTGCCAGCGGGCGTGTACTGGCTAGAAATACACCTTGAAGGCTTCATCTTTACCGAAAAAGTGGTGAAGCTGGAGTAGGGTTGCTCCATAAGATATTCCAAAACGTATATGAATGGCATCACCAATTGCGGTGGTGCCTTTTTATTTGGTACGCCATTTTGAGAGGTACAGTAGTGACCATAGGGCAAACGCATCAAATTTTAACTGTCCCAGAACACGTTAAAACGGGTGGCGGTGGCCCGAAAATACACTGTTTGAGCGGAGCGAGTTTGTATTTTCTAGCGTTTTTGCTTCCTTTTTTGGCAATGCAAAAAGGAAGAGCCCAGCCGGCTGGAGGCGAAAACCAAGAATATTGCTAAAATTTAAAGAAATATTGCTAAAAGTAAGGGCAATGCGTTTTGATGCGTTTGCCCTAGTAGTGACCAAGTAAACAATTACAACTTCTTAATAAAATAAGTACCTTTGAAATTCAATAACGACTACCCATTTGGATAACCCATCGGCATACACGCGGGCAACGGTTTTGGAGGAAGTGGACAACGCGGTGCGCTTCGACGTACCCGTAGGACCGGATCACGCTTTTTTTACCAATTTTTCCGACGTACGCGGCGATTTTGAGGAGCGGATGATCTACCGCGCGCTCAACGTACACCCACGTACCTACGAGTACAATCGTTTGGCGAACCGCGCCAATAAAACGCTGCTATTTCTAGCGGGCATGCGCGGCTCCGGTAAGACTTCAGAATTGAATAAGATGGCCAAGAAACTCCACCACCAAGCTGCGTTTCTAGTCGTCACCTGCAACCTAGACGACGGCCTGGACCTGAACGACATGGAATACATGGACATCCTGATCTTTCAGTTGGAGCGCTTGGTGGAGGAGATACAAACCCACAACCTGCAAGTAGAAAAAGGGATACTGGAATCTCTCCAGGGTTGGTACGCCGAAC